>NZ_JBSSLX010000178.1:0-11908 GCF_053890995.1 Micromonospora sp. I033
CCGGCACCGTCACGTCCACCCGGACGGCGCCGGCCAGCGGCGTCACCGTGAAGGTGAAGAAGCCGCAGCACCGCGACTCGCGGGCGAGAAGGTCCCGCACCGCCGCCTCGGCCGCGGCCGTGAACTCCCAGCGCAGCCGCCGGGCCGACAGCCGGCGCTGCCCGCACAGCGCGCCCCGCAACACGTCGTCGAACTCGGCCTCCCGCAGCGGCCGCTCCACCGTCGGCAGGGTGCACGCCTCCGGCACCCAGCCCTCCTCGTCGGTGTCCATGCCCCGACGGTAAGCCCGTACCCGGGTGCCGGATGCAACCCCCGTCCGACGCGGCGGCGGGCCCCCGGTCACCCGGGAGCCCGCCGCCGTACGGGTCACTTGTCGAAGGCGTCCCGGACGTTCCGCCCGGCCTCCTTGACGTTCTGCCCGGCCTGCCGCGCCCGGGCGGCGCTCTGCTCGTTGGCGCCCTCGGCCCGCAACCGCTCGTTGTCGGTGGCGTCGCCGATCCGCTCCTTGGCCAGGCCGGCCATTTCCTGGGCCCGGCTCTTGGCCTTGTCGGTGAAGCTCATCCCGCCTCCTCGGCTCGTTCGGGCTTCTCTGGTGCGTCCCCGGTGCGGGTGTCCGCAAACGCCGTGCCCCGGCGCACACCCTGTAAGGCGTCCTAGGAAGATAGGTTATGGAGGTCACCAGGGCAGCGGGCCCGACGCGTCGAAGTAGCCGCCGGAAGGGCCGTCCGGGGCGAGCCGGGCCATCCGCACGATGATCTCGGCGCCCTCCTCGACGGTCTGCGTACCGGTCCGCCCGTTGAGGTCCGTCGCGGTGAACCCGGGCTCCACCGCGTTGATCCGCATCTCGGGGAACGCCTTGGCGTACTGCACCGTGAGCATGTTGACCGCCGCCTTCGAGGCGGGATACGCCACCCCGGGGTAGCCGTACGCCGGGTCGGCCGGATCGGTGAGCCGGGTGATCGAGGCCAGGCCGCTGCTCACGTTCACCACCACCGGGGCGGCCGAGCGCCGCAGCAGCGGCAGGAACGCGTGGGTGACCCGGACCGGGCCGAGGACGTTCGTCTCGAACACCGTCCGCATCTGCTCGGCGGTCACCTCGGCGGCGCCCACCACCCCGTTGCCGGCCGTGCGTCCCTCGATTCCGGCGTTGTTGACCAGCACGTCCAGTCCCCCGCCGGCCTCGACGGCGCGCACCGCGGCCGCCACCGAGGCGTCGTCGGTGACGTCCAGCGGGACGAAGCGTGCGCCCAGCCGCTCGGCGGCCCGGCGGCCGCGCTCCGCGTCCCGGCTGCCGATCCAGACGGTGTGCCCGGCGGCCACCAGCCGGCGGGCGGTCTCGAAACCGAGCCCCTTGTTGGCTCCGGTGATCAGTGTCGTCGTCATGGCACCAGGCTCCGTCGGCGCCGGGTGGCCAGCCAGGCGTCCCGTCTTCCTGGGACTGCCAGGGCCACCCCCGGGGAACCGGCCGCGGGGCAGACTGGTGAGCGTGGCGGAGGCGGAGTTCGGGCAGGCGGTGCGGCGCTGGCGCGACCGGGTGCCGCCCGAGGCCGCCGGGCTGCCCGCCGGAAGGTCGCGCCGGGCGGCCGGGCTGCGCCGGGAGGAACTGGCGCTGCTGGCCGGGATCTCGGTCGACTACCTCACCCGCCTCGAGCAGGGCCGCGCGGCCCACCCGTCGGCGCAGGTCGTCGCGGCGCTGGCCCGGGCGCTGCGGCTCTCCGGCGCCGAACGGGCCCACCTGTACCGGCTGGCGGGGCTCGCGCCGCCCGGCCCGCAGACCATGCCCACCGAGGTCACCCCGAGCGTGCAGCGGCTGCTGGACCGGCTGGCCGGCACCCCGGTGGCCGTCTACGACGCCTCCTGGACCCTGCTGGTGACCAACCCGCCGTACGCGGCGCTGATGGGCGACCCGTCCGGCTGGCGGGGCGAGGAGCGCAACGGCGTGTGGCGGAACTTCCTCGGCCCCGGCTCCCGGGTCCGGCTGAGCCCCGAGGAGCGGCGCGGGTTCGAGGCCGCGCTGGTCGGCGACCTGCGTGCCGCCGCCGCCCGCTACCCGGCCGACCCGCGGCTGGGCCGGCTCCTGGCCGACCTGCGGGCGCGCAGCCCCCGGTTCGCCGAGCTGTGGGACGCCGGCACGGTCGGCCGGCACGCGGCGGCGCGCAAGACCGTCGACCACCCGCACGTGGGGCCGCTGACCCTCGACTGCGACGTGCTCACGGTCGCCGGCAGCGACCTGCGGATCATGGTCTACACGGCCGAGCCGGGCAGCGCGGACGCCGAACGTCTCGCCCTGCTCACCGTGCTGGGCACCCAGTCGCTGCGCGGCTGACCCTCCCGCCGGCCGGCCCGGACGGCCGGTCCGTGGTTGACTGGGCGGGTGAGCGAGATCCTGCTGATCCGGCACGGCGAGACCACCTGGAGCGCCAGCCGCCGGCACACCTCGTACACCGACCTGGAGCTGACGCCCGACGGCGAGCGGCAGTCCCGGGCGCTCGCCGCGGCCCTCGCCGGCCGGCGCTTCGTGCGGGTGCTGTCCAGCCCGCGGCAGCGGGCGACCCGCACCGCGCACCTCGCCGGGCTCACCGTCGACGACACCGACCCCGACCTGGCCGAGTGGAACTACGGCGCCTACGAGGGGCGCACCACCGCGGACATCCACGAGGAGGACCCGCGGTGGAACATCTGGACCGACGGCTGCCCCGACGGGGAGTCACCGGCCGAGGTCGGCGCCCGGCTCGACCGGGTCCTCGACCGGGTGACCCCGCTGCTGGAACAGGGCACCGTCGCGCTGGTCGGCCACGCGCACAGCCTGCGGGTGCTCGGGGCGCGCTGGGTCGGCCTGCCGCCGTCCGGGGGCGGGCTGCTGCGGCTGGACACCGCCACGCTCAGCGCGCTCGGTCACGAGCACGGCCGGCGGGTCATCCTGCGGTGGAACCAGCCGGTTCCGCAGACGGCCGAGCCCGGCCCCGACCGGGCAGCTCGCCATTGATCTTCGGCGGCCGGTTCTCGTAGGGCGTGGACAGCACCACGGTCGTCCGGGTGGTCACGTTCGCGGCCGTGCGGATCTCCTGCAGCACCCGCTCCAGGTCCGCCGGGCTGGCCACCCGCACCAGCAGGAGGTAGAAGTCCTCCCCCGCCACCGAGTAGCACGAGTCGATCTCGGGCAGGTGGGCCAGCCGCTCCGGCGCGTCGTCCGGCTGGGACGGGTCGAACGGCCGGATCGCCACGAACGCGGTCAACGGCAGGTCCAGTGCCTCGAACGAGACGCGGGCGGCGTACCCCTTGATGACGCCGCGCTGCTCCAGCCGGCGGACCCGCTGGTGCACGGCGGACACCGACAGGCCCACCCGCTCGGCCAGGTCCGTGTACGACAGCCGACCGTCCCCGGTCAGCGCGGCGACGATGGCGCGGTCGATCTCCTCCACGCGGTGCAACCTACCGGTAAAAGCGCTGCCACGCCGCACCCGGCCCGCCGCCGTGACGCTCTGCGGGCCGGGTCGTCGCGCACCGCGTCGATCAGCCCTTGGCCAGGGCCCGGGAGATGACCAGCCGCTGGATCTGGTTGGTGCCCTCGACGATCTGGAGCACCTTCGCCTCGCGCATGTACCGCTCGACCGGGTGGTCGGCGACGTAGCCGGCGCCGCCGAGCACCTGCACGGCGTCGGTGGTCACCCTCATCGCCACGTCGGTGGCGAACAGCTTCGCCTTCGCCGCCTCGATCGAGTACGGCCGGCCGGCGTCGCGCAGCCGGGCCGCGGCCAGCGTGAGCGCGCGGGCGGCGGAGATCTGGGTGGCGTGGTCGGCCAGGGTGAAGCCGAGCCCCTGGAAGTCGATGATGGCCCGGCCGAACTGCTGGCGCTCCCGGGCGTAGCCGATGGCGTAGTCCAGCGCGGCCTGGGCCAGGCCGACCGCGCAGGCGGCGATGCCGAGCCGCCCCGAGTCCAGCGCCGACATGGCGATGGTGAAGCCCATCCCCTCGCCGCCGATCAGCCGCTCGGCCGGCACCCGGGCCTCGTCGAAGGCGATCTGGGCGACCGGGGAGGCGTGCAGGCCCATGGTCCGCTCGGCGGCCTGCGGGTGGATGCCCGGGGTGTTCCGGTCGGCGAGCAGGCAGGAGATGCCCTTCGGGCCGGGGCCGCCGGTGCGGCAGAAGATGTTGTAGAAGTCGGCCACCCGGGCGTGGGTGATCCACGCCTTGGTGCCGGAGACGACGTACGCGTCGCCGTCGCGGACCGCCTTCGTGGTCAGGGCGGCGGCGTCCGAGCCACCCTGCGGCTCGGAGAGGCAGTACGCCCCGAGCAGCTCGCCGCCGATCATGTCGGGCAGCAGCTTGCGCTGCTCGTCGCTGCCGAACTGGGCGAGCGGGTAGCAGGACAGGGTGTGCACGCTGACCGCCTCGGCGACGGCGAGCCAGCGGCTGGCCAGGATCTCCAGCACCTGGAGATACACCTCGTACGGCTGGGCGGCGCCGCCGTGCTCCTCGGGGTAGGGCAGGCCGAGCAGGCCGGCCCGGCCCAGGGTGCGCAGCACCTCCCGGGGGAACTCGGCGCGCTCCTCGAAGCCGGCGGCCCGGGGGGCGAGCTCCCGGTCGGCGAGTTCGGTGGCGAGGTCCAGCAGGTCGTGGGCCTCGTCGGTGGGGAGGATCCGGTCGACAGTCATAGCGCGATGAGCTCCGTGGGGGTGGTGTTGAGCCGTTGCCCGCCGTCCGTCGTGCAGACGACGATGTCCTCGATCCGGGCGCCGTGCCGCCCGGCGAGGTAGATCCCGGGTTCGACCGAGAACGCCATGCCGGCCTCCAGGGGCCGGGGGTTGCCGGCCACGACGTACGGCTCCTCGTGGGTGTCGAGGCCGATGCCGTGGCCGGTGCGGTGCAGGAACGCGTCGCCGTGACCGGCGGCGGCGATGATGTCCCGGGCGACCGCGTCGAGCGCCTCGGCGGTCATCCCCGGGCGTACGGCCGCCACCGCCGCGCGCTGCGCCTCCTGCAGGACCGCGTAGTAGTCGGCGAACTCGGCCGGGGCGGGGCCGCCGACGACGTAGGTGCGGGTGCAGTCGGAGCGGTAGCCGGACGGCATGGTGCCGCCGATGTCGACAACCACCGGCTCGCCGGCGCGGATCGGCCGGTCGGCGGTGCCGTGGTGCGGGCTGGCGCCGTTCGGGCCGGCGGCCACGATGACGAAGTCGACGCGGACGTGGCCGGCGGCCTGGATCGCGGCGGCGATGTCGGCGGCCACCTCGACCTCGGTGCGGCCGGGGCGCAGCCACTCCCCCATCCGCCGGTGCACGGCGTCGATCGCCGCGCCCGCCTCGGCCAGGGCGGCGACCTCGGCGGGGGACTTGCGGATCCGCAGCTCGCGCAGCACCTCGGAGGCGAGCCGCTGGGCGGTGTCAGGCAGCGTGGCGCGCAGGGCGAGCACCTGCTCGGCCCACATCCGGTCGGCCAGCCCGACGGCGGCGACCGGGCCGGGCAGCGCGGCCCGCAGCAGCGGCCAGGGGTCGGTGCCGTCGGCGTGGTCGACGATGCGGTAGCCGGCGCCGGGTGCGGCCTCGGCGGCGGGGCGTTCCAGCACCGGCACGATCAGGGTGGGCTCGCCCTCGGCGGGGAGCACCAGGCAGGTGAGCCGCTCCCCCTCGTGGGCGTCGTAGCCGGTCAGGTAGCGCAGGTCGGAGCCGGGGGTGAGCAGCAGCGCGTCCAGGCCGGCGGCGGCGGTGGCGCGCTGGGCGGCGGCCAGCCGCTCGGCCGGGTAGAGCTCGTCGGTTCCCACCCCCAGAGCTTAACGGTCGTTTGGGCGGTCGCGGGACCCCGGTGGCCGCTCAGACCCCCGCCATCCGGTCGGCCTCGGGCTTGGTCAGCCCGGAGGCCTGGAGCAGTTCGCCCACCACGATGAACAGCTGCGAGGCGACGATGGTGCCGGAGAAGCCGAGCCCCCGGGTCCGGGCCCGGCGGGCCGCCTCGGCGGCGTGCAGCGCCCGGGACCGGGCGATCTCGGGGGTGCGCCCGGCCAGGAAGTCCCGGTGCAGCAGCCGCAGCGACTGCCCGAAGGTCTCGATCGCGGCCGGCAGGTCGGTCGGGACCGGCTCCCGGGCGTCGAGCAGCGCGACCACCCGGCGGACCATGTTGCGGCTGTTGGTGAAGGCGAGTTCCAGGTGCGTGGCGGCGTGCTCGTAGCGGCGCAACTGGGAGCGGCGCCGCCACCGCCAGGGGGACAGCGAGGCCACCTCCGCGGCCGCGGCGACGATCTCGGTGGTCTGTCTTCGCTCCGCCTCGGCGGCCTGCAGCCGCTGCAACGCCGCGTCGGCCCGCCCCGCGTCACCGGCGGCGAGCGCCTCGGCGGTGACGGTCAACTGGTGGGCGAAGAGGTCGAGGGTCGGGCCGGCGGCGCGGTGCACCACCCGGACCGGGTTCAGCGGCAGCAGCAGCAGCGCCACCACCACGGCCACCCCGCCACCGACCAGCGCGTTGGCGGTCCGCGGCACGGCGAGGTCCGGCCCGCTGGGCTCGACCGTGCCCAGCAGGACGGCCGTGCTGCCGGCCTGCACCATCACCGCCCCGCTGCCGCGGAACACCACCGCCGCCGAGATGGCCAGCGCGACGACCAGCCCGGTCTGCACCGGCCCGTTCCCGATCACCTGGATGATCAGGTCACCGACGAGCACGCCGAGGATCACCCCGCCGAGCAGCTCGGCGGTGCGGCGTACCCGGTTGCCGATGGCCGCGGCGATGGTGCCGACGGCGGCGGCGGGCGCGAACAGCGGCTGCGGGTTGTGCAGCAGGGTGTTGGCGACGTACCAGGACAGCCCGGCCGCCACCCCGGCCTGGAGGGCGATGATGAAGTACCGGCGCAGCCGCTCGTACGCCTCCTGCGCGTGCCGGCGGGCGGCGGCCACCACGGCGGTCACGGCGGGTCCCGGCGCTCCGGGCGCCACCGGCGGTACGGCCCGGGCGCGGTCACGCTCCCCTCTACCCCGGCCTCGCGCGGGTAGTCCCGCCTGCGGGTCAGGCGCTCGCGGCCTCGGCCCGCAGGTCCTCCTCCGAGGCGCCGCGCCGCCAGTAGCCGGCGAAGGTGACCCGGCGGCGGTCCAGGCCGCGCTCACCGACCAGGTGCCGGCGCACCGCCCGGACCATGCCGGCCTCGCCGGCGATCCAGGCGTACGGGGCGGCACCGGGCAGCCGGGCGCCGCGCAGCGCGTCGGCCAGCAGGCTGCTGCCCGGACCGGTGGCGCCCCGGACCAGCCAGGTCACCTCCGCGCGGGCGGCGCTGGGCAGCGGCTGGATGTCGCCGGCCGTGGGAACCTCGACGAAGGCCCGGACGGGGGTGCCGGCGGGCAGCCAGTCGAGGATCCCGCCGACGGCCGGCAGCGCGGTCTCGTCGGCGACCAGCAGCACGGAGTCGGCGCCGGTGGGCGGCTGGAAGCGCACGGTGCGCTCGTCGGGCACGGCCGGCCCGAGCAGCAGCACCCGGTCACCCGGGCGGGCCCGGCCGGCCCAGCGGGTGGCCGGGCCGGTGTCGCCGTGCCGGACGAAGTCGATGTCCAGCTCGCCCTGCTCGGGCCGCTGCGCCCGGATGGTGTACGAGCGCATGACCGCCCGCACCGCCGGGTCCAGGGCCCGCCAGGCCGCGTACCAGTCCTCCCCCGCCTCGACCGGGACGACCGGGGCGTCCTGGCCGGGGTGCGGCAGGAAGACCGAGACGCTCTGGTCCCGGCCGCCGCCGGCGAACTCGCCGAGGTCGTCGCCGCCGAAGGTGACCCGGACCAGGCAGTCGCCGACCGCCCGGGTGGCGAGCACCCGGGCGGCGTAGAACCGGTACCGCAGGGCGACCGCGGTGGTCACGCGGTGACCTTGTTCGCGCCCCGGATGGCGGTGGCGAGGTTCTCCAGCAGCGGGGCGGCACCGGCGTACGAGAAGCGGGGCACGGCGTCCCACGGGGTGACCTGGTTGGCCTTGACCGCGGGCAGCTGCGCCCAGGTCGGCTTCGCGGCGAGGTCCTTCGGCTGCAGGGCGGTCGGGCGGTTGTCGAGCAGGATCAGGTCGGCCGGGAACTTGCCGGTGTTCTCCCAGCTCAGCGCCTCGAAGTAGTCGCCCTGTTCGAGCTTGGTCGGCACCACGATGTCGACGCCGAGCTCGGCGAAGTACATGAGGTCGGTGCTGACCTTGGGGTTGGAGACGTAGAACAGGTCGGGGCTGCCGGAGGCGGCCATCACCTTGATGCCCGGGTTCGCCTTGACCGCCTGGCGCACCGCCTCGGCGGCGGCGGTGAAGCGGGCCTTCGCGTCGGTGACCTTCTTCGCGTTGAGGTCGGCGCCGAGGGAGCCGGCGAGTTCGGCGTACCGCTCGATCGGCCGGGTCATCGGAACCCGGGCCGTGGTGATCGCGACGCTCGGGGCCAGCGGCAGGATCTTCGCCTTGCTCTCGTCCGGCACGTACCAGAGCGCGCCCGGGTCGTACATGTGGGTGACCAGCAGGTCGGGGCGGAGCCCGGCGTACTTCTCCAGGTTGAACTCGCCCCAGGCGTTGCCGAGGATCTCGACCTGCTCGACGTTGAGGTCGCCGGCCTGCGGCTCCTTGCTGCCGTCGCTCTTCTTCGTCTCGCCGAACACGCCGACGATCTGCTTGTCGAGTCCGAAGTCGACCAGGGCGGCGGCCACCCCGGTGAAGGCGACGATCCGGCTCGGGCGGTTCGCGGCGTGGAGCTTCTGCTGCCGGTCGTCGGTGAACGACCAGGGGCCGCCGGTCGGTCCGGCGCTGGTGGCGGCGTCGCCGCCGTCCTTGCCGCAGCCGGCGAGGAGGGCGCCGAGGCCGGCGGCGCCGGCGGCGGCGAGGAGGCCACGGCGGGAGAGCCGGCGGCTGGACAGGTTATCGGGCATGGCGAAGTCTTTCGGTACGGGTCGGCGAATGACCATGGACAGCGAGGTTAGGCTAACCTAACCTAAGTCGCTGTCAAGGCCCTTCCCGCCCCCGGAGTCCACGCTGTCCGTCATCACCTCACCCCGAAGCGGCGCCGTCGCCGCACCGGTTCCCGGCCTGCGTCGCCGGCTCCGGTCCGGCGGGCTGGCCCTCGGCGTGCTGCTGCTCGCCGCGGTGGCCGTGCTCAGCCTCGCCGTCGGCGCGAAGCCGCTCTCCCTCGCCGAGGTGTGGCACGGCCTCACCGACCCGGCCTCCCCCGAGTACGCCGTGGTGCACCAGGGGCGGCTGCCCCGTACGCTGCTCGGCCTCGCCGCCGGCGCGGCGCTCGGCGTCGCCGCGGCGGCCATGCAGACGATGACCCGCAACCCGCTCGCCGACCCCGGCCTGCTCGGCATCAACGCCGGCGCCTCGGCCGCGGTGGCCACCGCCACCGTGCTGTTCGGCGTCGCCGACCTGGACCACCAGGTCTGGTACGCCCTGCTCGGCGCCGCCGGGGTCATCGTCGCCGTGCACGCGATCGCCGGCGGCCGGCAGGCCACCCCGGCCCGGCTCGCCCTGGCCGGGGCGGCCCTCAACGCGGCGCTCTTCTCCTACGTCAGCGCGGTCATGCTGGTCGACAGCACCTCGCTGGAGCGGATGCGGTTCTGGACCGTCGGCTCGCTCGCCGGCGCCCGCACCGACACCGTGCCGAGCCTGCTGCCGTTCGTCCTGGCCGGACTGCTGATCGCCCTGCTGGTGACCCGGCCGCTGGCCGCCCTGGCCCTCGGCGACGACTCCGCGCGGGCGCTCGGCGCCCGGCCCGGCCTGGTCCGCGGCGCGGTGGTCGTCGCCGTCACGCTGCTCTGCGGGGCGGCCACCGCCGCCTGTGGGCCGATCGTCTTCGTGGGCCTGCTCGCCCCGCACATGGTCCGCGCCCTCACCGGGCCGGACCCGCGCCGGCTGCTGCCCTGGTGCGCGGTGTTCGCGCCGGTGCTGCTGCTCACCGCCGACGTGGCCGGGCGGGTGCTGGGCCGCCCCGGCGAACTCCAGGTGGGTCTGGTCACCGCCGTGCTCGGCGGGCCGCTCTTCCTGCACCTGGTCCGGCGCGGACGGGTGGGCCGGCTGTGATCGTGCTGCGCCTTCCCGGCGGGCTGTCGCTGCGCCTGCGCCCCCGTGCCCTCGTCGTCGGCCTGGCCGGCACGCTGCTCGCCCTCGCCCTCGCCGTGCTGGCCGTCGGCGCCGGCGACTACCCGATCGCCCCGGCCGACGTGCTGCGCGTGCTGGGCGGCGGCGGCACCCCCGCCGACCGGTTCATCGTCACCGAGCTGCGGCTGCCCCGGCTGGTCACGGCCCTGGCCGTCGGCGCCGCCCTCGGCCTGGCCGGTGCGGTGTTCCAGTCGCTGACCCGCAACCCGCTGGGCAGCCCGGACGTGCTCGGGGTCACCTCGGGCGCGGCCACCGGCGCGCTGGTCGTGGTGGCGATCGGCGGCGGCAGCGCGGCGCTCGCCGGCGCGGCCGCCGCCGGCGGACTGGCCACCGGCCTGCTGCTGTACGCCCTGGCCGGGCGGCACGGGGTCGGCGGGTACCGGCTGGTGCTGGTGGGCATCGGCGTCACCGCGATCCTCACCGGGGTCAACGGCTGGCTGCTCACCCGTGCCCCGCTGATGGACGCCGCCCGCGCCGCGCTCTGGCTCACCGGCAGCCTGGACGGGCGGGGCTGGGCGAACGCGCTGCCGGTGCTCGGCGCGCTGGCGGTGCTGCTGCCGGCCGTGCTGCTCGCCCGGGCTCCCGCGCTGCGCCTGCTGGAGATGGGCGACGACTCGGCGGCCGGGCTGGGTGTGCCCGTGCGCCGGGTCCGGGTGGCCGCGCTCGGCGCGGCGGTGCTGCTGGTCTCCGTCGCCGCGGCGGCCGCCGGCCCGGTGTCGTTCCTGGCGCTGACCGCGCCGCACCTGGCCCGCCGTCTGACCCGCGCGCCCGGGCCGAACCTGCTGCCGTCGGCGGTCGTCGGCGCGGCGCTGCTGCTCGCCGCCGACCAACTCGCCCAGCACGCGATCGCCGGCCGGCAACTGCCCGTCGGTGTGGTCACCGGCGTGCTCGGCGGCGGCTACCTGGCCTGGCTGCTCGCCGGCGAACGCGGGAGCCGGCGATGACCGGCTCCGACGAGAAGGGAACCCCCACCATGCGGCCCGACACCCCCCGGCTGGTCGGCGAGGCGCTGACCCTCGGCTACGACCGGCGCACCGTCGCCGAGGACCTGACGGTGGCCGTCCCCGACGGTTCCTTCACCGTGATCATCGGGCCCAACGCGTGCGGCAAGTCGACGCTGCTGCGCGCCCTGGCCCGGCTGCTGCGCCCGGCCCGGGGCACGGTGCTGCTCGACGGCGCCGACATCCACCGCCGGCCGGCCCGGCAGGTGGCCCGCACCCTCGGGCTGCTCCCCCAGTCCGCGGTGGCGCCGGACGGGCTCACCGTGGCCGAACTGGTGTCCCGGGGCCGCTACCCGCACCAGGGCCTGCTGCGGCAGTGGTCCCGCGAGGACGAGCGGGTGGTCGACCAGGCGATGGCCGACACCGGGGTCGCGGAGCTGGCCGACCGCCCGGTCGACGAGCTCTCCGGCGGGCAGCGGCAGCGGGTCTGGATCGCCATGGCCCTGGCCCAGCAGACGCCGCTGCTGCTGCTCGACGAGCCGACCACCTACCTGGACATCGCCCACCAGGTCGAGGTGCTCGACCTCTGCGCCCGGCTGCACGAGGAGCAGGGCCGCACCCTGGTGGCGGTGCTGCACGACCTGCACCAGGCCGCCCGGTACGCCACCCACCTGGTCGCCATGCGCGACGGGCGGGTGGTCGCCGCCGGGGATCCGCGGCAGATCGTCACCACCGAGCTGGTCGAGGAGGTGTTCGGCCTGCCCTGCCGGATCATCGAGGACCCGGAGACCGGCACGCCGCTGGTGCTCCCCACGGCGCGCCGGCGGGCCGTCCCGGCGGCCTGACCGCCGGTCGGTTCCGCCGCCGCGCGGTGACC
>NZ_JBSSLX010000179.1:0-11757 GCF_053890995.1 Micromonospora sp. I033
GCCCGATCCCCACACGGGGGTCGGGCCCTTTCGGCGTCTGTGGTCAGCGGTCGCCGGCGTGCACCGGCTCGTCGGCCTCGTCGGGCGCGTCGACCGGCTCCAGCCGGTGGGCGCGGCGGCGCAGCCACCACGTGCTGGCCACACCGGCGAGCACGGCGAGGACCAGGCCGGCCCAGGAGATGTCCTTGAGCCAGTGCTCGGCCGCCCGGCCCACGGAGAAGAGCAGGTACGTGGTGCCGAACGCCCAGACCAGACCGCCGGCCGCGTTGGCCACCAGGAACCGGCGGTACGGCACGTGCAGCGCCCCGGCCAGCGGGCCGGCGAGGATGCGGAGCAGGGCGACGAACCGCCCGAAGAAGACCGCCCAGACACCGTGCCGGGCGAAGCTCTGTTCGGCGCGGGCGAGCTGCGCCGGGCCGAGGTGCTTCGGGAACCGCCGGCCCAGCCGTTCGAGCAGCGGGCGGCCGCCGCGGCGGCCCACGGCGTACCCGACGGAGTCGCCGATGATGGCGCCGGTGGCGGCGGCGGTGGCCACCCATTCCGGCTCGACCACTCCGGTGGCCGCGAGCAGGGCGGAGCTGACCAGCACGATCTCGCCGGGGAGCGGGATGCCCATGCTCTCCACGCCGATCACGCCGGCGACGATCAGGTAGACCACGCCCGGGGGCAGCGCGGAGAGCCAGTGCTGTACGTCGACCACGCCCGAACCCTACCCGCGGCGGCTCACTCGACGGGTGCGAGGAACTCCAGGCGGTTGCCGTGCGGGTCGTACGTGTGGAACCGCCTCATGCCGGGAATCTCGTCGTCGCCCCAGGTCACGGGGAGGCCGGCGGCGTCGAGCCGGGCGGCCAGCTCGTCCAGGTCGGGGCGGAGCAGTGCCGGGTGCGCCTTGCGGGCGGGCCGGAAGTCGTCCTCGACGCCGAGGTGCAGCTCCACGCCGTACCCGGTGAACCAGCAACCACCCCGGGCGGCGAGGGCCGGCGGTTTGGGCTTCTCGACCAGGCCGAGCAGGCCGGCGTAGAACGCCCGCGACGTTTCCTCGGAGCCGCGTGGGCAGGCGAGCAGGACGTGATGGATCATGGTGGCACCTCCTCGTCCCGAACCCTGGCACGAGGTTGCGCGAATAGCAAGACGGACGTACGGTTTTGTAGAGACCGACGCAGGTAAGTGTTGCCTAACCACGGCAGCACACCGGCCGGTGCGACAAACTGCTCAGGACTACTCACGGTCGCTGGTGTGAAGGAGTACGACGTGGCGAGCCTCGACACCTTCGGTGCGAAGACCCAGCTACGCGTCGGTGACGCGAGCTACGAGATTTTCAGGATCGACAAGGTGGAGGGCCACGACCGGCTGCCCTACAGCTTGAAGATCCTGCTGGAGAACCTGCTGCGGACCGAGGACGGCGCGAACATCACCGCCGACCACATCCAGCAGCTCGGCGGCTGGGACCCCACCGCCGACCCGAGCGTGGAGATCCAGTTCACCCCGGCCCGGGTGCTGATGCAGGACTTCACCGGCGTGCCCTGCGTCGTCGACCTGGCCACCATGCGCGAGGCCGTCCGCGACCTCGGCGGCGACGCCACCAAGGTGAACCCGCTCGCCCCCGCCGAGCTGGTCATCGACCACTCGGTCATCGCCGACCTGTTCGGCCGCGAGGACGCCTTCGAGCGCAACGTCGAGCTGGAGTACGAGCGCAACAAGGAGCGCTACCAGTTCCTGCGCTGGGGCCAGACCGCGTTCAACGAGTTCAAGGTCGTCCCGCCGGGCACCGGCATCGTGCACCAGGTCAACATCGAGTACCTGGCGCGCACGATCATGGAGCGCAACGGCCAGGCGTACCCGGACACCGTGGTCGGCACCGACTCGCACACCACGATGGTGAACGGCCTGGGCGTGCTGGGCTGGGGCGTGGGCGGCATCGAGGCCGAGGCCGCGATGCTCGGCCAGCCGGTCAGCATGCTGATCCCGCGGGTCGTCGGCTTCAAGCTCTCCGGCGAGATGCCGGCCGGCACCACCGCCACCGACCTGGTGCTCACCATCACCGAGATGCTGCGCAAGCACGGCGTGGTCGGCAAGTTCGTCGAGTTCTACGGCCCGGGCGTGAGCGCCGTGCCGCTGGCCAACCGGGCCACCATCGGCAACATGTCCCCGGAGTACGGCTCCACCGTCGCGATCTTCCCGATCGACGCCGAGACCGTCCGCTACCTGGAGCTGACCGGCCGCGACCCGCAGCAGGTCGCGCTGGTCGAGGCGTACGCCAAGGAGCAGGGCCTCTGGCACGACCCGGAGCGCGAGCCGGTCTACTCGGAGCGGCTGGAGCTGGACCTCGGCACCATCGAGCCGTCGCTGGCCGGCCCGAAGCGCCCGCAGGACCGGGTGCCGCTGGGCAGCGCCAAGACGCTGTTCCGCTCCGCGCTGACCGACTACGTCGCCGCCGGCGACCTGGGCGGCGCCGAGAAGCAGATCAAGCCGGGCGTGGCCCGCGAGGAGCTGCCCCGCGGCGCGAACGGCCCGGCCGACGAGGCCAGCGCCGAGTCCTTCCCGGCCAGCGACCCGCCGGCCAACGAGTTCAGCGACCCGGCCGACGAGCCGCGCGACCTGGAGACCGCCGCGGCGGGCGCCGGTGGCCGCGCCACCAACCCGGTCCGGGTGACCGGTGCCGACGGCGTCGAGTACGAGCTGGACCACGGCGCGGTGGTGATCGCCGCGATCACCTCCTGCACCAACACCTCGAACCCGCAGGTCATGATCGGCGCCGCGCTGCTGGCCCGGAACGCGGTGGACAAGGGCCTGGCCCGCAAGCCGTGGGTGAAGACCACCCTGGCCCCGGGCTCCAAGGTCGTCATGGACTACTACGACCGCGCCGGCCTGACGCCCTACCTGGAGAAGCTCGGCTTCAACCTGGTCGGCTACGGCTGCACCACCTGCATCGGCAACTCCGGCCCGCTGCCGGAGGAGGTCTCCGCCGCGGTCAACGAGGGCGACCTGGCCGTCGTCTCCGTGCTCTCCGGCAACCGCAACTTCGAGGGCCGGATCAACCCGGACGTCAAGATGAACTACCTGGCGTCCCCGCCGCTGGTGGTCGCGTACGCGCTCGCCGGCACCATGGACATCGACCTGGCCAACGAGCCGCTCGGTGAGGACTCCGAGGGCAACCCGGTGTTCCTGCGGGACATCTGGCCGAACAGCGCCGAGATCCAGGACGTCATCGCCTCGGCGATCGGCGCCACCGGCTTCAGCGCCGCGTACGCGGACGTGTTCGCCGGTGACGAGCGCTGGCAGTCGCTGCCGACCCCGACCGGCGACACCTTCGCCTGGGACGGCGGGTCGACCTACGTGCGCAAGCCCCCGTACTTCGAGGGCATGCAGCGCGACCCGAAGCCGGTGCAGGACATCGCCGGCGCCCGGGTGCTGGCCAAGCTGGGCGACTCGGTGACCACCGACCACATCTCCCCGGCCGGCTCGATCAAGGCGGACTCCCCCGCCGGCAGGTACCTCGCCGAGCACGGCGTGGCCCGGCACGAGTTCAACTCGTACGGCTCCCGCCGCGGCAACCACGAGGTGATGATCCGGGGCACCTTCGCCAACATCCGGCTGCGCAACCAGCTCGTGCCGGGCGTCGAGGGCGGCTTCACGGTCAACCACCTGACCGGCGAGCAGACCTCGATCTACGACGCCTCGATGGCCTACCAGGAGGCCGGCGTTCCGCTGGTCATCCTGGCCGGCAAGGAGTACGGCTCCGGCTCGTCCCGCGACTGGGCGGCCAAGGGCACCATGCTGCTCGGGGTCAGGGCGGTCATCGCCGAGTCGTACGAGCGGATCCACCGCTCGAACCTGATCGGCATGGGCGTCCTGCCGCTGCAGTTCCCGGTCGACACCACCGCGGAGTCGCTGGGCCTGACCGGCACGGAGACCTTCTCGATCAGCGGCGTCACCGCGCTCAACGAGGGCGACACCCCGCGCACCGTCAAGGTCACCACGGACACCGGCGTGGAGTTCGACGCCGTGGTCCGCATCGACACCCCCGGTGAGGCCGACTACTACCGGCACGGCGGCATCCTGCAGTACGTGCTGCGGCGCATGATCGCCAGCTGACGTCGGACAGCTGAGAAGGGCCGCTTCCCGCGCTCGCGGGGAGCGGCCCTTCGGCGTTTCCGCTGGTGCTCGCCGGCCGCTGGTCGCCCCGGCGCGGCCCGCCGCTCAGCGCAACCGCAGCGCGATCGCGCGCGCCTCCTCGTCGGTGAGGGGCAGGAACCAGAGGAAGCGGCGCACGATGGCGACCGGGTCCGGGCCGCCGGGCCGGCCGCGGAGGTCGCGGATCGCGCGGCGGGTGATCCGGGAGAACTCGGGGATCAGGGTCGCGCGCCGGGCCGCGTCCGTCGGGATCGCGCGCAGCGCCGGGCAGGGCCAGTCGCGGCCGCAGGCGTCGCACCGCCAGGACGGGCCGGTCGCGGTGTGCGCGACGGCCGGACCGCCGCGGGTCCGCCAGCGCGATGCGGGGACGACGTTGGTCACCCGGCCGGGACCACGGTACGGAGGAACGAGCGGCCCGATCGGCCCCGGCACGGTCGGGCGCGGGGGTGGTGGCGGGCTCGTCGGCTTCGGAACCGGCTTCGGCTTGTCCTCAAGCATCTTGCGCTCCCTCCTCGACGGTGTCTACAAAGCACCCTGCCGAGGGTTGCGGAGCGATCACACCGCGTAGAAGTATTTCCCTCTGACGTCTGGAACGTTCCGAGAGGGTTCGGAGATGAATCGAGCCGTACAGGCGGCGATGGCCGAGAGCGGTCATACGGCGGACACTCTCGCAGCTCAGGTCGGTGTGGATCCGAAGACGGCAGCGAAATGGGCGAGCAAGGGACGGATCCCACAGACCCGCCATCGCGCACGAGTCGCTCAGCTCCTAGGCCGGAACGTTGAGGAGCTGTGGCCGGACGCGCTGAAGCGCCGGGAGCCGGCGTGGTTCCGCCCCTGGGCCGAGATCGAGCGGGAGGCGCTATCGTTGCGGTCGTTTCAGCTCGCGTGGGTACCCGGCCTCCTTCAGACCAAGGCATATGCGCTGGCGACGCTGGCGGGCGAGGCGTTGACGCCGGCCGAGGCCGACAACCTGGCGGAGGCGCGGCTGAGCCGGCAGGCCATCCTGCGACGGGAACGCCCGCCGCTGCTCGTCGCCGTCCTCGATGAGAACGTCCTGCGGCGCACCCTGGACGGCGACCGAAACCTGATGCGCGAGCAGTGCGAGCGGCTCGCCGAGCAGGCCGCATTGCCGAACGTGTCCCTCTTCGTCGTGCCAGCCGATGTGGGTATGTATCCGGGCCTGGGCGGACCGTTCACGATCGCCGAGATGCCAGAGGGCGCGCGGGTCGGTCATGTTGACAGCCAGGCCCAGGCTCAGATCATCGACCGGGCCGCAGACGTTGCTACGCTGGATCGGCGATGGGAACGCATTCGTGGGGTCGCCCTGTCGCGTGCGCAGTCCTTGGAACTCCTCAAAGAAGCGGCGGCATCATGGACTTGACCGGCGCGCGATGGCGCAAGAGCACGAAGAGCGGAAACAACGGCGGTGACTGCGTCGAGGTCGCGGACAACCTCGCGGGCGTCGTCGCCGTCCGCGACTCCAAGGACCCGAGCGGTCCGGTGCTCACCTTCGACCCGGCCGCCTGGACGCGCTTCGTGACGATGGCCAGGCGCGGCTGACCCCGTACCCCACTGAAGGCCCTCGGCGACGCGCCGGGGGCCTTCGGCGTCTCTCCGACACGGACGACGCACACTCGTCGCGCTCTTCCGTTGACCGCCCGAGACCGACGGGACGGGTAGCGTACAGGGGTGGTTGATCAACGCCAGGTGATGAACTTCCGCGTCCGGGCCCAGCAGCTCGACCGGGCCGCCGGCACACTCGACAACACCGCCGTGCTCGATGTCGGGGTACAGGACACCGGCACGGACGGCGCCCGGTGGGCGCTGGCCGTCCGCGGGGTCGATGTGGCGGCGTTGTCCCCGGAGGATCTGATCCTGCTGTGGACCGTGCGAGGCGCTCCCCACCTCTACCGCCGTGCTGATGCGGGGAAGGTGGCGGCCGCGGTCGAGCCGTTCTCCGACGCCGACGCGGGCAAGCGCATCTACGACGCCGCCAGGCCGTTGAAGGCGGCTGGCATCGGGAACCTGGCTGCCCTCGACGAGGTGGCCGCTCAGATGCGAGCCGTCGTCACCAGGCCGATGGTCAAGGGGGACGTCTCCCGCCGCCTGGCCGAGGTGATGCCCGAGCCGTACCTGCGGTTCTGCCGGCCCTGCGACGCCACCCACCTCTACGAGATGCCGTTCCGGCTGGCCGCCGTACGGGCCGGGCTGGAGTTGCAAATCGACACATCGCCACCGGTTCTGCAACGCACCGCGGGGTTCAAGAAGGCTGCCACCGCGGGCGACACGTTCGACCTCGTCCGCGCGTATCTTCGTCTGCTCGGCCCGGCCACGCCCAAACACGTCGCCGACTATCTCGACGCCCCCGTCAAGGACGTGAAGGCACGCTGGCCCGAAGATGTGATCGAGGTGGTGGTCGACGGCGAAGCCCGCTCGCTCCTGGCCGCCGACGAACAGGCGCTGAAATCGGCCGACACCAGGGCTACCCGCCTACTGGGCCCGTACGACCTCTTCCTCCAGGCCAAGGACCGGGCAACCCTGGTGCCGGACACGGCGCACGCCAAGGAGTTGTGGCCGGTGCTGGGCCGCCCCGGCGCCGTCCTGGTCGACGGTCAGGTGGTCGGCACCTGGCGTCCCCGCAAGACCGGCAAGACGCTGAAGGTCGCCGTCCAGCCGTGGCAGACCCTGTCCGCCACCACCCGCGACACCATCGTCGAACAGGCTGAACGGCTCGCCGCCTACCGCACCGTCTCCCTCGCCGGCGTCGAATTCACCGCCTGACCCGGAACGGGGCAAGGGTGGCGCGGACCTGGTCGCCCGCGCCCCAGTCGTCGTCGAACTGGGCCAGCACGGCGAGGTGTTGCCGCAGCTGGACGATCGGCATGCGGGCCCGCCAGTCGCTGTCGAGGGCGGTCAGCTCGGCATAGACCTCGAAGAACCGGTGCGCCTCGGGCGGGGGCGAGGTGGACCACACATGGGCGAGGTCGACCTCGGCCCACAGGTAGGACACGGCCGGGTCGATCAGCGCGGGCCGCCCGTCCGGCGTTGCCAGCACGTTCTGCGCCCACAGGTCGCCGTGCGTCAGGCATGCCGGCCGGTCCGGCAGCAGGTCGGGCAGCCGGTGACACAGCCGCTCCAGCGCCGTCCGGTCTTCCGGGTCGAGCGCCGCCTCGACGCGGGGCTGCCCGAGCCACCGCAGCAACCGGTGCTGCGCGAAGAACGCGAAGCCGTCGTCATCCCAGGTGTTGATCTGCCGGCGGCGGCCCAGCCAGTTGTCACGGTGCCATCCGAAGCGAGGATGGATGGTGCTCGTGTGCAGGCGGGCGAGCGCGTGCGCGACCTGCTCCCAGAAGGTCTCGCTGCGCGGCCTGGGCCGCAGCACCGACAACACCAGCAATTCCCGGTCCGCCAGGATCACGTCGGGTGTCGCCACGCCGCCGAGCTCGCGCAGGGCGGCCAGCCCTTCGGCCTCCGCGAGGAAGACGTCGTCGGCCGGTGCGTCGGCGAAGGCCTTGACGAACACCGACGGCGCGTCCCGGCGGGTGGCGATGCCCGCGAGCGCCGCGAGTCCGCCCGTCGCCGGCTCCACCGCGACGACATCCCGCATCCCGGCCCGGAGCAGACCCTCCAGCAGGAACGCCGTTGACCGCGGCACCAGTGCGCTCCTCATCTCCGGGGTGCTTGTGCGCAAGATCTTATGTGACCAGTTGCCCATCACCCGAGGACTGACCTCCGGTCCGCGGTCGGACGACCTGACATGCCGCCGATTACGCGGCCGGACAACCCGGGTGCGGCGTCGGCCCGACTCGTGTTGACTCTGGCGGTGGATCGTCAACGGCTCAGCAGCATCGCGCACTCGCACCACCCGATCGCGGCCCCGATCTTCGGTGTCAACCTCAACCGGCTCCTGCGCCGAGCGGGCCGCCAACCGGCGGCTCGTGTCCTCGATCTCGGCTGCGGAGAGGGATCCTGGGTGCTGCAGGCACTCGCTCACTACCCGGACGGGCACGCCGACGGCGTGGACGTCAGCCCGTACGCCCTCGAACGCGCCGCCGGCGCCGCCGCCGAACGCGGCCTCGCCGACCGGCTCACCCTGCACGAGCGCGACGCACGGACCTACGTGCCCGACGGCGACTACGACCTGGTGCTCTGCGTCGGGTCGACACACGTGTTCGGCGGATTCGGCGAGACGCTGGAGCTGGCCGGCCGGCACGTGAACGCCGACGGCATCCTCATGGTCGGCGAGGGATTCTGGCAGGTCCCGCCGACTCCGGAGGCCCTCGCTGCGCTCAACGCGAAGCCTGAGGAGTTCACCGACCTCGCGGGCCTGGTCGACGCTGCCGAGCGGGCCGGCTGGACGCCGGTGTACGCCCATGTCAGCGACGCCGCCGAGTGGGACGACTACGAATGGTCGTGGGTCGGCTCGCTCACCGAGTGGGCGCTGGACAACCCCGGCCACCCGGACGCCGCCGAGGCACTCACCGTCGCCCGGGAGCACCGCGATCAGTGGCTGCGCGGCTACCACAACGTCCTGGGCTTCGTGACCCTGGTGCTACGCCGGATCTGATTGGACAGTCGGCCGGGCCCTTCTCGGGCCGGAGTCTGGTCAGGGCGTGGGGGTGCCCGGTCGGTGGGCGGGTTGGAACAGTTCGATCAGGTTGCCGGCGGGGTCGGTGAGCAGGATCTGGCGTCCGCCCGGGCCGGCAACCACGTCGCCGCGGAAGGACAATCCGGTGCTGCGCAGTCGGTCGATCTCGGTATCCAGGTCATCGACGACGAGGTGGATCCGGTTGCGCCCGGCGGTGGCGGCGTCGGCGGGGGTGGCGCGGGCCCCCGAGCTGGTCGGTCCGGACAGCAGCAACCGCAGCGGGCCGCGCACCACGTCGGCGAAGGCAGGAGCGGCGCTGGTGTGGACGGTGAACCCGAGATGGGTGGTGTAGAAGTCGACGGCGGCCTGGACGTCGTCGACCAGGTAGCGAACGCTGGCGTACTCGCTGGGTGCTGTCATGGCCGGATCTCCTTGTGAAGAGCGGGAACAACGGCGTCGTCGGCGTGCGGGACTCACATGACCCGACCGGGCCGGTGCTCACCGTTGACCCGGCCGCCTGGCCGCGGTTCGTGAAGCTGGCCGAGCGCGGCCGACGCCGTACCTCTGAAGACACTGCTTCGTGGCATCCTGTGGCTGCTCACGCTCTTGAGCATCGGGCCGCTCCCTGGGCCCGTCAACCTGCTGCCTGCTCGCCATCGCCACGTGCGGGCCGCGTCGGCGGCACCCGGGAAAGGGTGTGCGGCCGCCGGGCGGGCGCCGGTAGCCCGGTGATGTGGTGCTGACCCGTCAGAACCGACGGGCGCCTCACGCCGTCCCGGTCTCCAGCACCGCCTTGAGCCGGGCGAGGTCCGCGCTGACGAGGCCGCTGTCCCGTTCGAAATCCGCGCCGGTCATCCCGGGCGAGCGGCGCAGCGTGAAGACGACCTCGCAGCCGTCGCCGTCCGCGATGGCCCGCAGCGGCACGTACACCGTCTCGCCGGAGGGCGTCACCACCTCGTGGTCGAGCACGCCGTACTCGTTGCGCGGGGCGAAGGAGAGCCGCGCCCGCCCCTCCGGTGTCTCGACGAACCAGTACCCGTCCTCCCACACCACCGAGCTGCCCAGGCCGGGCGCCCAGCGGGGCAGGTTGGCGGGGTCGGAGGCGAAGGCGTAGACCTCGGCGACCGGCCGGTCGACGTGCACGCTCAGGTGTCGGGATTCGGTGGACATCGCCCCATCATGGCAGCGCGCGCCGCCGGATTCAGTCGGTGGCGGCGCGGCGGCGCTCCTCACGCAGCTTCATGGCGTACTCCAGCAGCGTGATCAGCACCTCCTTGACCGACTCCCGCTCCCGCGCGTCGCAGAGCACCACGGGCACGTCCGGGTCCAGGTCGAGCGCCCCCTGCACCTCGTCGAGCCGGAAGCGCTTGGCGCCCTCGAAGCAGTTCACCGCCACCACGAACGGCGTGCCCCGCCCCTCGAAGTAGTCGATCGAGGGGAAGCAGTCGGCCAGCCGCCGGGTGTCGGCGAGCACCACCGCCCCGATCGCGCCCAGCGCCAGCTCGTCCCAGACGAACCAGAACCGGTCCTGCCCGGGGGTGCCGAACAGGTAGAGCACCAGGTCGTCGCTGAGGGTGATCCGGCCGAAGTCCATGGCCACGGTGGTGGTGGTCTTCGTCTCCACCCCGGAAAGGTCGTCGATGCCGATCCCGGTCTCGGTCAGCACCTCTTCCGTCCGCAGCGGCCGGGTCTCGCTGACCGCGCCGACCAGGGTGGTCTTACCGACGCCGAAACCGCCGGCGATCAGGATCTTGATCGCGGTGGGCAGCGGCGCCGCTCCCGCCGGCCGCTCAGAGCGCCCGTAGTCCATTGATTACCGCCTCGAAAACACTGTCGTCGGGAAGGCCGGCGGGGGTGGCGCGCGGCTCACGGACCTGCACCAGGCTGCGGGCAGCCAGGTCGCCCAGGAGAACCCGGACGGTGCCCACCGGCAGGTCGAGGTGGGCGGCGATCTCGGCCACGGACTGGATCCGCTGGCAGAGGCCGACGATCGCCACGTGCTCCGGGCCGAGCCCGGACTCCGACCCCACCTCCGCACGGGTCGCCGTGACCAGGGAGATCAGGTCGAACGTGCCGGTCACCGGGCGGGCCCGGCCACCGGTCACCGCGTACGGGCGCACCACCGGACCAGCGTGGTCGTCCACCCACTCGTGCTCCGCGGGCTCCCCCTGGCCGGTCATCGCGCCGGGTTCTCGCCGAGGGGCTGTTCCCGGGTGGGTGAGGCGACGAACCGGCCGACCCGGGTGACCAGCATGGCCATCTCGTACGCGATCAGGCCCACGTCGGCGTCCTCGGACGCCAGCACGGCCAGGCAGGCGTTGCGCCCGGCCGCGGTGACGAACAGGAACGACGACTGCATCTCGATGATGGTCTGCTGCACCTGACCACCACCGAACCGCTTGCCCGCGCCCCGCGCCAGGCTCTGGATGCCCGCCGCCATCGCCGCCAGGTGCTCGCCGTCGTCCCGGCTCAACCCGCGGGACGAGGCCATCAGCAGTCCGTCGGTGGAGAGCGCCACGGCGTGTTCCGCCTGCTTGACCCGGCCGACCAGGTCGTCCAGCAACCACGTCAGGTCCGCGCTCGAAGCCGTCTTCTGCGCCACTCGTCGTCCTCTTCTCCCCCGGCTGGTGTGCCGTGCTCGTGCGGGATCGCCGGATCGGCGTCCCTAGCTCGCCTGACCGTCGCCGGTGTCCGGCGGGCCGGCCTCGTGCGCCCCGCCGAGCAGCCGGGCCGCGTCGGTCCGGCCCCGTCGGGTGCCGCTCTGGTAGGAGCTCATCATTCGGCGCACCTGCTCCGGCGGGCGCACCGTGTCGTCTTCCTCGTCGTCGTCCGGAGTGGACGGCTCGTGCCGCAGTTCCGGCGCGAGGTTGGCCTGGCGGACCCGGACCGGCAGACCGCCGTCGGTCCGCGCCGGGGCCGCGCCGTCCGCCGCCGTGTCCCCCGCCGGGGCCGGGTCGGCGGGCCGGGCGTCCACCGGGGGCAGCCCCACGGTGGGCTCGGCCAGCGCTGGCTGCCGCTTCCGCGTACGCGCCGGC
>NZ_JBSSLX010000180.1:0-11755 GCF_053890995.1 Micromonospora sp. I033
TCCCCGTCGAGGTCGGCCAGCGCCGCCCCGGCGCCGACGGAGGAGATCCAGGCCCGCAGGTGCTCCAGGGCGGGTTCGACGGTCCGCTGGGTGCGGGCGCCGGCCGGGTCGCCGTTCAGGTCGCCGACCTCGAAGGCGAACCGCCCGGCCAGCGCCCGGCGGTCGGCGGCGCTCGCGTCCGGCAGCCGGGAGGCCAGCCCGAGGGTGGTGGCGATCAGGACGGCCAGCAGCGGGGCGATGATCCTGCGGGCACGATGGGGACTGGGCATGGAAGCTCCTTGTCGCAGGTTCAGCGGATGGGGCGCGGACGGCGGCGGGCGCCCGCTCAGCCGGCGACGTGCCGGGCGGCGAGCCGCTGGACGCGGGCACGCCACTCGCCGTAGTCGGCCGGGGTGGCGCCGGCCCGGTCCAGGCCGTGCCGGGCCTGCCAGGTCCACTCGGCGGCGGTGTCCGCGGACACCCCGGTCAGGGTCCGCGCGGCGGCGTCGACCGCCGGGCCGGCCGTGCCGTCCGCCCGGCGGGCCTCCGCCGCGAACGCAGCGCCCTGGGCCAGGGCCGGCCGGTGGTGGCCGGCGAGCCGGAGCAGCAGGGCGTGGTCGTCCGGCGGAACCCCGTTGGCGTACGTGGCGGCGAGGCCGACGCCGCTCCACACGTCGCCGCGGTGCGAGGCGGGCAGGCCGCCGATCCGCTCGGCCAGGGCGGCCGGGTCCCCGCAGTCGCGGAACCAGATGCAGCGGCCCAGTCCCTGGTAGCGGATGGCGCACGTCGGGTCGCACGGCTTCCGGTGTCGGCGCCAGCCGGCGAGGGTCGGATCCTTGACGAAAAAGACCTTGAAAAAGCCATAGCCGTCGTACGCCAGCCAGCGGAGCAGGCCGTTCTCCGAGCCGAGCCGGCCCAGCCGCCCGAGCGCACCGGCCGAGATGGCGTCGAGCTTGGCCAGCGCCCAGCCCGCGCCGACGTGCAGCAGATAGTCGTGGCGCGGGTGTCCGCGTAGCTGGGCGGCGAAGCGGCCGTGCCGCCGCGGGGACAGCCGATCCAGCAGGACGGCCGACATCCCGGCCCCCTCGGCGGCAAATCCGCGCAGCTCAGCGGGTATTCCGTCCAGTGTGGTCGGCTGCCCGTACGGCGTGTCGAGGCCCCGGTTGTAGCCGTCCAGGAAGGCGGTGGCGGCGCGTTCCAGGACGGCTCTCGTCTCCGGTCGGTCGGTCCGGAAGCCCCGCTCGGCGAAGTCCACCAGGTCCGGACCGAGAGCCAGCCGGCTCCGCCAGCCGCCGGGTTGGTGCACTCCGTTCCACGTGAGCGTCGATGTCATGTGCTCCCCCTTGGTCTGCGCCCGGCGCAAGTTCCACACCGGGGGTGGCAAACATGAAGCAGCCTGACACGAGCGGTATGCAGCATTCTTGAAGCGCATATAGTGGGACGCTCACGCCCCGCAACGATCCATGTCTGGAAAGTGATCGCCGCAGTGCCTACGCTGCGGGGGAGACGAGCGACTGGAAGGATCACCGGTCCCGTGAAACGTCAGCTGTCGGTCACCGTGCTCGGCACGGTCCAGGTCCACGACGGCACCGCCCCGGTGGATCTCGGCCCGTCGAAGCAACGCGCCCTGCTCGCCCTGCTGGCCCTCCAGGTGGGCGAGAACATCCCCGTCGGCACGCTCGCCCACGCCCTCTGGGGCGACAATCCCCCGCCCAGCGGCGGTCACCTCCTGCACACCTACGTGGCGCGGCTCCGGCGGGCGCTGGAACCCGGCGCGCCACGGCACGCCCGGACCAACGTCATCGCCTCCTCGCCCCGGGCGTACCGGTTGCAGCTCTACGCCGACCAGGTCGACCTGACCCGGTTCCGCCGGCTCACCGAGGCCGCCCGGGAGCTGGTCCGCCGGGACCGGCGGTCGGCCGCGTTCGAGCTGCTGGTCGCGGCCGTCGGCATCTGGACCGACCCCGAGCTGGGCGACCTGCGGGCCCTGCTGCCCGGCGAGGAGGCGGTCGCCGCGCTGCGCCGCGAATGGGTCACCGCCTGCCTCGACCTGGTCACCCTCGGCCTGGAGCTGGACCGGCCGGCCGAGGTGCTGGCCACCGCGGAGCACCTCGCCGCCGCCGAGCCCCTGCACGAGGCGGTGCAGGCGCGGCACCTCACCGTGCTGGCCCGCACCGGCCGGCGCGCGGCGGCCCTGCACCGGTTCGCCGAGATCCGCGCCCGGCTCGCCGCCGAGCTGGGCATCGAGCCGGGCCCGGAACTGGCCGCCGCCCACCGCGAGCTGCGGGACGGCCCCACCGCCGCCCGGCGGGAGGCCCCACCGGCCCGCTGCGTGGTCAGCCGGCCCCGGCCGCCGTGGCACGGCTCGCGCCTGGGCGGCACCGAGCTGATCGGCCGGGAGAGCGACCTGGTCCGGGTGACCGAGCTGCTCACCGACCACCGGGTGGTCACCGTGGCCGGGCCGGCCGGCTGCGGCAAGTCCGCACTGGCCCTAGCCGCCGCCCGCCGGGCCCACGCGGAGTACGCCGACGGGGTCCTCGCCGTGGACCTCGCCGCGGCCCGTACGCCCGACGACGTCACCCGGGAGATCCGCCGGCTGCTCCGGCTGCCCGGCCCCGAGCGGGGCGGGCTGCCCCGGATGCTGGCCGACCGGCACCTGCTCCTGGTGCTGGACAACGTGGACCACCTCACCGACAGCTGCGCCGGCCTGGTCGACGACGTCGTGCAGGTGGGCCGCCGGGTGTCGGCGCTGGTCACCTCGCGGGAGCCGCTCGGCCTGGCGTACGAGTCGGTGTGGCGGCTGCCGCCGCTGCCGGCGCTCAGCACCGGCCCGGACGGCGTGCGGGGAATGCCCGCCGTGCAGCTTTTCGCCCGGCGGGCGGCCCAGGCGCGTCCCGGCTTCGAGGTGGGCGCCAAGGAGGTCGGCACGGTGGCGGTGATCTGCGGGCTGCTCGACCGGCTTCCGCTCGCCGTCGAGCTGGCCGCCGACCGGATGGCCGACGAGAGCCTGGACGAGCTGCTGCGCGGGCTCGACGACCCGCTGACCACGCTGCGCCGCCCCGGCCGGCGGGGCCAGCCGGCCCACCAGACCTCGCTCTCCGCCGCCCTCCAGCGCAGCCTGGACTGCCTCACCCCGGCCGAGCGCTGGTGCTTCGTCCGGCTCGGCGCGCTGCCCCGGCTCTTCGGCCTCGACGAGGTCGACCGGGTCTGCGGCGCCGCCCCCTGGTGGCGGCTGCGGACCAGCGTGGTCCTCGACGGCCTGGTCGCCAAGTCCCTGGTCACGGTCCGCCACCACGCCGGTCGCCCCACCTACGCGATGCTGCGCACCGTGCACCAGTTCGCCGCCCGGCTGCTCGCCGGCGAGCTGGGCCAGTACGGCACCGCCCCCGCGCTGTCCGGCCGGGCGGGTTAGGTGTTCCGGCCCTCCGGCCGCCCGGCCGGCGTGCTGCTGGCGGCCGGCGCCGGCCGCCGGTACGGCGGACCGAAGGCACTGGTCCGGCACGCCGACGGCCGGTTGCTGGTGGAGCGGGCGGCCGGGGTGCTGGTCGACGGCGGGTGCGCGCCCACGGTCGTGGTGCTCGGCGCGGCCGCGGCCGAGGTGCGGGCCCGCGCCGACCTGTCCGGCGCGGTGGTGGTGGACAACCCGGAGTGGCCCGGCGGGATGGGTTCCTCGTTGCGCGCCGGGCTGGCCGCGGTGGCCGGCACCGACGCCCCGGCGGCCGTGGTGCTCCTGGTCGACCTGCCCGGCGTCACGGCCGCGGCGGTCCGCCGGGTGGGCCGGCACGCCACCGCCGACGGCCTGGTGACGGCCGGCTACCCGGCCGGCCGCCGGGGGCATCCCGTGCTGCTCGGCCGCCGGCACTGGCCCGGCGTGGCGGCGGCGGCCGTCGGTGACACCGGCGCCCGCGCCTACCTGCGGGCGCACCGCCACGAGGTCCGGGTGGTCACCTGCGCCGACGTGGCCGACGACGCCGACCTGGACCTGCCGCCGGGGTCGCCGGATGCGTGACGTCCTGCCCGACCTGCTGCGCTGGTGGCGAGCCGGCGCGCCGGTCGGCATGGCCACGGTCACCCGCACCTGGCGCAGCGCCCCGCGCCGCCCGGGCGCCACGTTGCTGGTCGGCCCGGACGGCAGCGCGGTCGGCAGCGTCTCGGGCGGCTGCGTGGAGGCGGCCGTCTACGAGCTGTGCCGGGAGGTCGTCGCCGACGCCACGCCCCGGCTGGTCCGCTTCGGGGTGAGCGACGACGATGCCCTCGACGCCGGCCTGACCTGCGGCGGGACCGTCGAGCTGCACGTCGAGCGGGTCGACCGGGAGAGCTTCCCGCAGCTCGACCTGGTCGCCGACGAACTGACCGCCGGCCGGCCGGTGGCGGTGGCGACCTGTGTGGACGGTCCGCCCGGCCGGCGGGGCCGTCGGATCGTGCTGGCCGCCGAGGGCCGGCACGGCACTCTTGGCGCGCCGGCCGTGGACGCGGTGGTCGCCGCCGAGGCCCGGGCGCTGCTGCGCGCCGGCCGGTCCGGCGTGGTCCGCCCCGGGCCGGCCGGCGAGGAGTTGTCCGTGCTGGTGGTGGCCCATCCGGCGCCGGCCCGGATGCTGGTCTTCGGGGCGATCGACTTCGCTGCCGCGGTGGCCCACGTCGGCCGGTTCCTCGGCTACCGGGTGACCGTCTGCGACGCCCGGCCGGTCTTCGCCACGGCCCGGCGTTTCCCGCGGGCGCACGAGGTGGTGGTCGACTGGCCGCACCGCTACCTGGCCGCCGAGGCCGCGGCCGGCCGGGTCGACGAGCGGACCGTGGTCTGCGTGCTCACCCACGACGCCCGGTTCGACGTGCCGGTCCTCCGTCACGCGCTGGACCTGCCGCTGGCCTACGTCGGGGCGATGGGCTCCCGGCGCACCGCCGAGGACCGGCGGCGCCGCCTGCGCGAGGCCGGGGTGAGCGAGGCGGCGCTGGGCCGGCTGCACGCCCCGATCGGCCTGGACCTGGGCGGGCAGAGCCCGGAGGAGACCGCCGTCAGCATCGCCGCCGAGATCGTGGCGGTACGCCGCGGCGGTGGCGGCACGCCGCTCTCCGCCCTGTCCGGCAGCATCCACGCCCGGGTCTAGGTGCCGCACCACGGATGGCCCGGGCGGACCGGTCAGTCCGCCCGGTGCAGCGGTCCCCACTCCGTGGACGCCTGCTCCGCCACCGCCCGGTGCGCCTCGCGCAGCGCCCGTTCCGACACCCAGGCCACCGGGCGCCGGCACTGCACCAGCGGCTCGTTGTCCGGTCCGCGCCCGCACTGCTCGCCGACCAGCACCCAGGGCCGCACCCCCGGCCCACGCAGGTCCCGCAGGTGGCAGTAGTCGTAGAGCCGGCGGGCCACCCAGAGCCGCAGCGGCCGGTCACCCCACCAGGACTCGGCGGCCAGCGGGTTGGCGGAGAGCCCGGGCAGCTCGATGCCGGTCAGGGCGTCCCGGCTCGACTGCGCCGACCCGGGCCCGTCCGGCAGGTCGGCGGCCGGGCCCCGGGACCACCGGACGTACAGCTCCTCGTCCGGCGGGGTGTCCCGGAGCAGGGCGACGACCCGGTCCAGGTCGTCGACCACCGGCATCAGGGCGCCCGCCCGCACGTCGCTCATGACGCTCATGTGCCCGGCCGGGCGGCACCCATTCATCCCGTTTCCGGGTCACAGCCGCTCCGGGACGCGGATGCCGAGCAGGTGGAGGCCCTGCCGGAGCACCCGCGCGGTCAGGTCGCAGAGCACGAGCCGGCTCTCCCGGACCGGCTCGTCGGCCCGCAGTACGGGACAGCGCTCGTAGAACACGCTGAACGCGGCGGCGAGCCGGGAGAGATACCCGGTCAGGTGGTGGAACTCCAGGTTCTCCGCGACCTCGCCGACCACCGCCCCGAAGCCGACCAGCTCGACGGCGAGCGCCCGCTCGGCCGGCTCGGCCAGCGAGATCTCCGCCTCCGGCCGGGCCGCCACCCCGGCCCGCCGGAAGATCGACCGGATCCGGGAGTACGCGTACTGGAGGTACGGCGCCGTGTTGCCGTCCAGCGACAGCATCCGTTCCCAGTCGAGCACGTAGTCCTTGTGCCGGTCGATGGAGAGGCCGGCGTACTTGATCGCGCCGATGCCGACGGCCCGGCCCACCTCGGCCGCCTCCGCCTCGTCCAGCTCCGGGTTCCGCTCCCGGGCCAGCGCGGTGGCCCGGGCCACCGCCTCCTCCAGCAGCCCGACCAGCTTCACCGACCCGCCGGCCCGGCTGCGCAGCATCCGCCCGTCCGGTCCGAGGATCGAACCGAACCCGACGTGCTCGGCGCGGGCGGGCGGGGCCAGCCAACCGGCCTGCGCGGCGGCGGCGTAGACCATCTCGAAGTGCCGCCGCTGCGGCAGCCCGACCACGTAGAGCAGCCGGGTCGCGCCCACCGTGCCGGTCCGGTGCCGGATCGCCGCGAGGTCCGTCGCCGGGTAGCCGTACCCGCCGTCGGACTTGCGCACGATCAGCGGCAGCGGCTCGCCGTCCCGGCCCACCGAACCGGGCGGGAACACGCAGGCCGCGCCGTCGCTCTCGCGCAGCAGCCCGAGCCGGTCCAGCTCCTCGACCACCGGGCCGAGCAGGTCGTTGTAGCTGCTCTCCCCCTGGAAGTCCCGCTGGGTGAGGGTCACGTCGAGCAGGTCGTAAACGGTGAGGAAATAGCGCTCGGACTGCTCCACGAGCAGCCGCCACAGCCGCAGCGTCGCCCGGTCCCCGCCCTGCAACGCCACCACCCGCAGCCGGGACCGCTCGCGGAACGCCTCGTCGGCGTCGAACTTGGCCCGGGCCGCCTTGTAGAACGAGTCCAGGTCGCCCATCGACAGCTCCTGCGCCGCCTCGGCCTCGCCCAGGTCGGCCAGGTGCTCGATCAGCATGCCGAAGGGTGTGCCCCAGTCGCCCAGGTGGTTGGCCCGCAGCACCCGGTGCCCCAGCCACTCCAGCAGCCGGGCCGCCGCGTCGCCGATCACCGTCGAGGGCAGGTGCCCGACGTGCATCTCCTTCGCCACGTTCGGCGCCGAGTAGTCGACCACCACGGTCTCCGGCGCGGCGGCCTCCCGCACCCCGAGCCGCGGGTCGGCGGCCAGCGCGGAGACCAGCCGGGCCAGGGCCTCGTCGGCGACGGTCAGGTTGAGGAAACCGGGACCGGACACCTCCGCGGCGCTGCACAGGTCGGCCAGTTCCGCGCGCTCCAGCACCTCGGTGGCGACGGCGCGCGGTGGCCGGCCGATCCGCCGGGCCAGCGCCAGCGCCGCGTCGGACTGGAAGTCCGCGCGCTGGGAGCGCCGCACGACCGGGTCGACCGGCTCGCCGGCCACCGTCGCGAACGCCGGCGCCAGCCGGTCGGTCAGCAGTTTCTCCAGATCCATGGGTACGCCGATCTCGCTCGGATCCGCCGCTCGCGGATCACCGGATGGGGATGCGGGCGGACCGAGGACGATCGGCGATGACCGGCGGCTCGATCCGCCGGTCGCAGGTGAGGAATGCTCAGCGCAGGCGGTCGCGGGACCGCCGGCGTCGCAGCGCGCCGAACAGGACGTCGGAAGACGCCGTCGGGAACGCGTGCGAGCTGGTCATGCGAGCAGCCTAACCGGCCGGCCCGGGGGCGGCGCAAGGCGTACCCGGGCCGGCCGGCCGGCGTACCCGAAAGGTCAGGCCGGCGTTCCGACGGCCTTGCGGTAGCGCTCGGCCCGTCGCCGCACCTGGGTGTACGCGCTGGTCAGGCCCATCGCCCGGCGGACCTCGACCAGGGTGCGGCGCACCTCGGCGCGGGTCCGCTCGGTGCCCTCGAAGATCAGCTCGTCGACCAGGCCGGGCTGCCCCTCGAACCGGGCCCGCCGCTCCCGGATCGGGTCGAGGAACCGGTTGAGCGCGCCCGCCAGTTCCTCCTTGACCTCGACGTCGCCGACCCGGCCGGCCCGGTAGCGCGCCTTGAGCTCCTCGACCTTCGCCCGGTCCGGGTGGAACACGTCGTGGTACGCGAAGACCGGGTTCCCCTCGACCGTGCCCGGCACGTCGGCCCGGACCCGGTTCGGGTCGGTGTACATGCCCATCACCTTGCGCCGCACGGTCGCCGGGTCGTCGGAGAGGGCGATGGCGTTCCCCCTGCTCTTGCTCATCTTCCCGGCGCCGTCGGTGCCGACCAGGGTGGGCGTCTCCGACATGATCATCTCGGGTACGGGGAAGACCTCGCCGTAGAGGCGGTTGAAGCGCCGGGCGATCTCCCGGGTCACCTCCACGTGCGCGGCGTTGTCCTTGCCCACCGGCACGACCTGCCCCTTCACGCAGAGGATGTCGGCGGCCTGGAGGACGGGATAGCCGAGCAGCCCGTACGGCATCTCCTCCTTGCCGGCGTCCCGGCTCATCTCCTTGAGCGACGGGACCCGCTCCAGCCGGGGCACGGTGACCAGGTTCTGGAACAGGGTGTTCAGGTCGCCGACCTCGGGGATCGCCGACTGGAGATAGAAGGTGGCCCGGTCCGGCTCGACGCCGGCGGCGAGGATGTCGGTGACCATCTCGCGGGCGTTGCGGGAGACCTGCTCGATGTCCTCGCGGCTGTTACGCGTGGTGAGCATGTGCAGGTCGGCGATGATGAAGAAGCTCTCGTAGCGCTGGTGCAGCTTCACCCGGTTGGCGATGCTGCCGACGTAGTGGCCCAGGTGCAGCCGCCCGGTCGGGCGGTCACCGGTGAGCATCCGTGCTGCGGACATGGTGGTACGCCTCTCGTGCAGTTCGGTGGAGGACGCGCGGGCGCGCGGGAGCGACCCGGGGCGTGCCCGGATCAGCGGGATTGGCTCGTCAGTGCGAGCGCCGCCATCGCCCGCCGGCGCGGAACCGCAGCCCACCGGCACGGAGGACGTCGAGGATCTGCTCCCGACCGTCGTCGACACGGGCCGGGAGAACCGGAGCGGCAGCCGCCGGAAGACCGTCGAGGGTCTCCGGGGCGCAGGTGCTCGGCCGGACCATGCCTGACACGGTAGCCCGTCCACCGCCCTCGGCGCAGACCGGAACGCGCGGCGGCCCGCCGGCCGCCGCGCGTCTCCGCACCTGGTCAGCCCCGCCGGTAGCTCTCGGCGTAGTAGTTGCCCACCTGCTCCCGATAGTCGGCGCGGCCGAAGTCGTCCGGGTCGAAGGCCGGCGACTCCTTCACCTGTTCCCGGGTGCGGTCCACGTGCACGACGCGCGCCAGGTGGTCGACCCGGGCCACCGTGCCGACCGGCAGCAGCACCTTCCGGCCGAAGATCCACGGCCCGGTGTCCACCACCAGGTAGCCGGCGCCGGCGTCCTCGCTCGCCTCGTCGATCGCGCCGATCCGGCCGTCGGTCGCCTCCACCCGGTAGCCGGTGAGGTCGACCGGGGTGCCCGGGCCGGGCGCGTCGGGACCGTCGGTGCCCGTCGGCCGCTGCCGCGGCACGTCGTCCGGGCGGGTCTGCTCGTAGCCGCCGGCGAGGGCGGACGGGTCCCGCCAGGCCCACGGATTGAACGGCTGCATGGTGACCACCTCCGTGTCGTCGTGCCGAAACAGTGCCCGCCGGTCGAATGCGGGAAACACGAATGCAATTCCGAATTCATCGGTGAACGTATCTGCGAGATAGCTCATAATCGGTGCCCGCCGATCGACCGAGCCGTGTAAGCCCAGGTGGCAGGCTGTGCCGCAGTCGCCCGGCACACCGGTACGCGAACCGGAGTGTCCACCGCGCACATTCGACCGGGCCACGCGCCACACCATTCTGGTCCGGCATCCGTCGGCACGAGGAAAGGGAATGCAGATGCAGCGGGTCATTCGACGAATCGGGATCGTGGTGGCCGGGGCGGCCGTCCTGGCCGGGGTGGCGGGCACCGGCGCGCGGGCCGGGGTGGTCAACCCGTACACGCCGGAGGCGCTCTGCGGGTCCGGCTTCATCGCCGTCGACCAGGACCCGATCCACGACGCCACCGGCGCGCGGCTCGGCACCGTCCACCTGCTGCGCAACCCGTTCACCGGGTACGGCTGCACGGTCACCCTCAAGTCCGCGTACGTCGGCACGCTCACCGGGACCCGCGTCTACCTGGACCCGGAGTGGACCACCCACGGCGTCGACGAGGGCAGCCGGCGCTACGCCGCCGGCCCGGTCCACCTCTTCGCCGGCGCCGGCTGCGCGATCTGGGGCGGGTCGATGACCGACCCCGCCGGCGTCGTCCACCACCACGACCGGGCGAACCCGGCGATCGGCGGGGCGGTCACCTGCTTCTGACCACCGTGCGGCGGGTCCGGTTCGCGCGGCGCGCGGCCCGGCCCGCCGTTACCTTCGCCTGGTGGGCAGGATGCGCGGAATCCACGAGCGGCCGGCGGGGCTCACCTACCAGCCGGACCTGGTCGACGACGACGAGGAACGATCCCTGCTCACCACGCTCGACGCGCTCGACTTCCGCGAGGTCCGCATGCACGGGCAGATCGCCCGCCGCACGGTCCGGCACTTCGGCTACGACTACGACTACGGCTCGTTCCAGCTCACCGCCGCCGAGGCGCTGCCGGTGGCGCTGCGCGGAGTGCGCGAGCGGTGCGCGGCGCTCGCCGGGGTCGACCCCGAGGCGCTCGCCCAGACCCTGGTCACCCGCTATCCGCCGGACTCCGTCATCGGCTGGCACCGCGACGCGCCCGCCTTCGGGCCGACCGTCGTCGGCCTCTCGCTGGGCTCCGCCTGTCTGTTGCGGTTCCAGCGGGGCAGCGGGGAGAACCGCCGGGTGTACGAGCTGGAGCTGGCGCCCCGCTCGGGGTACGTGCTGACCGGGGCGGCCCGGTCCGCCTGGCAGCACAGCATCCCGCCGGTGCCCGCGCTGCGGTATTCGCTGACCTTCCGCATGCTCCGGTCCGCGCGCTCCTGACCCCGGCCTGCGCCGACGTCCCGCTGGCATACTGGCCAGCCATGGTGCTGTCGCGTGGCTGGTCGCTGTTCCTGGTCGGGGTCGGGGTCTGGACCTGGGTGATCTGGCCGAGGTTCGCGGTCGCCATCTGGAACGACCCGCGGGCCGGCACGGTCGGCGACGGCAGCCCGACCAGCTTCCTCTGGGTGCACGCGCTGCTCATCGCGGCCTCCCTCGCCATCGGTACGACCGTCGGGCTGCTCGGCGTCCGGGGCTGGCTCACGGCCCGGCGCCGCCGGCTGACCGACTGAGCGCCCCCCAGGTGCTGCGTCGGCGTTCTCGGCGACCGCCGGGAATGCCGACGTCATGCGAGGCGCTGCGCCCCTCTACGTGGGGCGTCCGGCCGGACCGGACCTTGGACTTCGCCGCCCTGGCGTCGTTGAGCAGGGAAGATAGCCCTGCGGTGATGATGTGACGGGGGACGCTGCCCCTGGATTTGACGATCAAACCCGAACCCGCGTAACTTTCTCTCTGCCAGCGCGGAACGGGGCAAACGGGACGAAGGTCCTGGGGGTCACGAGCCGGGAATGGCACCGGATCCGAAGAGGTTGCACCCTCCACGGAACCGGACCGGGCGGGGCTCGCCGAAAACGCCGCAGGGCGGATTTGGTGGAGCGGAACCGACCGGGTAAGGTTGACGACCGGCAGGGCACCGGGCGAGCTCGCGGGACACCGCAGCGGCCGGCCTGCCAAATCCGATGATCAAGCACAGCGGTTCGCCGCTGCGCGAGTTCAGCGGGCGCCGACCCGTACGAAGCATGACAGACCGGGACACACGGTTTGACACGGCAGAGACGGTGAGGTAACGTAGTAAAAGTGCCCGGCGCGAGAGCGGCGGGTGCGGGTTGAACGAA
>NZ_JBSSLX010000181.1:0-11727 GCF_053890995.1 Micromonospora sp. I033
TCACGGTGACCGGGGTGTTGGCGATCCGCAGGCCCTCGGCCGTGAGGGCGCCGAGTTCGGGGCCGGCCAGGGGGCGGAGGTCCACGCGGCCGGCGGGCACGTCGGGGTAGAGGCCGAGGCCGGCCTGGAGGAGCAGCACGGCCGACGCCGCCGACCAGGCCTGCGGGTGGCACGCCGCCGGGTACGGGACCGGCCGGCCGAGCGTCGCGCGGTCGTCCCCGCCGTACAGCTCGGGGAGGCGGTAGTCGAACGCCTCGGCGGCCGCGAGCAGGCCGTCGGCGAGCCGGAGCGCCGCCTCGCGGTGTCCGGCCCGGGCCAGGCCGCCGAGCACGATGGCGGTGTCGTGCGCCCAGATCGACCCGCAGTGGTAGGACAAGGGGCTGAACCCGGCGTCGTCGGTGGACATGGTGCGCAGCCCGAAGCCGCCCGCGAGGGCCTCGGTCGACAGCAGGGCGGCGACCTGCGCCGACTCGGCGTCCGACAGCAGCCCGGTGCCGAGCAGGTGGCCGATGTTGCTGGTCAGCGAGTCCACCGGGCGCTTGTCCCGGTCGAGCGCCAGGGCGGGCTGCGGGCCGTACGGGCCGTCGACCCAGAACGCGGCGCGGAACCGGTCGGCGAGCCGGTCGGCGTAGCCGCGCCAGCGGTCGGCGCCGGGGCGGCCGAAGGCGTCGAGCAGGTCGGCCCCGTTCATCGCGGCCTGGTACGCGTACCCCTGCACCTCGGCCAGCACGATGGGTGGCCCGGCCAGCCGGCCGTCCCGGAAGCGCACCGCGTCGCCGGAGTCCTTCCAGCCCTGGTTGGCCAGGCCGTGGCCGGTGGTGTCGACGTACTCGACGAACCCGTCGCCGTCGGCGTCGGCGTGCTCGCCGAGCCAGCCGAGCGCCGCCTCCAGGTGGGGGAGCAGCGGCTCGACCTGGTCCTCGGCGAGCCCCCAGCGCCAGGCGTCGTGCAGCAGCCCCACCCAGAGCATGGTCGCGTCGACCGTGCCGTAGTAGGCGGGCGGCAGCCGCAGCCCCTCGTCGGCCAGGGCGAACTCGTGCCGCCGCAGCTCGTGGAGGATCTTGCCGGGCGCCTCGCCGGTGGCCGGGTCGACCCGGGTGCCCTGCCGGCGGGCCAGCACCCGCAGCGTGCCGGCGGCCAGTTCGGTGCCGAGCGGCAGCATCATCCGGGCGGCCCAGAGGCTGTCCCGCCCGAAGAGGGTGAGGAACCAGGGCACGCCGGCGCCGAGGAAGACGTCCTCCGGGTGGGCCGGTTCGGCCAGCCGCAGCCCGCGCAGGTCGGCCAGGGAGCGGTCGAGGAGCCGGACCAGGCGGCGGTCTTCGGCGCGTACCGCCGGCTCGGACCAGCCGGGGCCGGGTGGGGCGGCGGTCACCACGGCCTTCGGGTCGGTGACGGCGAGCCGCCAGCGCAGCGTCGCGGACTCGCCGGGGGCGAGCGTGACCGGCCAGCTCAGCCGGGGCGCCGTGGCGCGGTCGCCGGCGGCGTCCACGGTGGCCGCCTCGCCGGTGACGGTCACGGTGAGCCCTTCGGCGGCCCACTGGACCCGGCCCGGCTCGCCGGCCTTCGCCTCCAGCGGCGTGCCGCTCCCGCCGGACTTGACCACCTCGATGGGGGCCAGGTCGCAACCGAGGTCGACGCTGACCGTGGTGCGGACCGGGCCGGTGGCGGTGGACGACACGACGATCTCCTCGGCGAGGCCGTGCGGGCCGGCCTGGCGGGTGCGCTCGACCCGCACCGTCGGGTCGGGAGCGGGGTCGCCGAGCCAGCGGGCCAGGGCGACGAAGCGGGCCCCGTGCGGCCCGGCCGCACCCCGGGCCAGTGGCTCCGGCTCCCGGTCGTCGAGGCGCAGTTCGGCGCGGGAGAGCACCCGGGCGTCGGCGTGGAAGGCGCCCTGGACGCCGTGCGGCCGGATCTGGCCCGCCGCGTCGCCCAGCGCGCTGGTGGGGGCGTGCACCACGCCGACCAGGTCGTGGAGCAGCGGTTGCAGGTGGCGTTCGGACAAGGGGAACTCCCGGTGCTGATCGGTGGGCCGCGGACGTCTTGACAGATGGCCCCGGCCGGTGCAAAGTGCGAAACATTCCAGAAACTTTGAACGATCTAATCCTGCCGCACCGGAGTTGGATCGTTCAAGGCGGCGAGAGGGATTTCGTGGCTGAAAAGGTGACCATCGCGACGGTGGCCCAGCGTGCCCAGGTGAGCCGGCAGACGGTCTCCAACGTGCTCAACGCGCCGCACATCGTCCGCGAGGAGACCCGGCAGCGGGTGCAGGAGGCCATCGCCGCGCTCGGCTACCGGGCCAACCAGGCCGCCCGGCAGATGCGGACCGGCCGGTCCCGGCTCATCGCGGTCCGCATCGAGCCCACCCGGGACGGGATCAACGGCTCGGTGCTCGACCGGTTCCTCCACGGCCTCACCGAGACCGCCGACGCCGCCGGCTACCGGGTCATGCTCTACGCGGCCCGGGACGACGACCAGGAGATCGCCACCTACGACGACCTGCTCGGCGCGTACGACCTGGACGCGTTCGTGCTCACCGGCACCAAGCACGGCGACCCGCGCACCGCGTGGCTGGCCGAACGCGAGGTGCCCTTCGTGACCTTCGGCCGGCCCTGGGACGCCCTCGACGGCCACCCGTGGGTCGACGTGGACGGCGCCACCGGCACCGCGCAGGTCACCCGGCACCTGCTCGACACCGGCCACCGGCGGATCGCCTTCCTCGGCTGGCCGACCGGCTCCGGCGTCGGCGACGACAGGTGCGCCGGCTGGCGTACCACCATGACGGCGGCCGGCCTCGACGTGGCCGGTCTGCGGCGGGAGACCGAGGACGGCATCGCCGAGGGCGAGCGGGAGCTGCGCGGCCTGCTCGCCGGCGACGCGCCGCCGACCGCGGTGGTCTGTGCCAGCGACTCGCTCGCCCTCGGCGCGCTCCAGGCCGCGCGCGACGCGACGGCGCCGGTCGCCGTCGTCGGCTTCGACGACACCCCGGTGGCCGCCGCGGTCGGGCTGAGCAGCGTCAGCCAGCCGCTCGCCGCGGCCGCCGCCCGCTGCGTCGACCTGCTCACCGGCCTGCTCGACGGCCAGCCCACCGACCCCCATGTGCTGCTCACTCCCACGCTGGTGCTCCGGCACACGGCGTGACCACATCCCCCACCAGGAGAGTCAGATGACACCTCGCACCCTCACCCGGGTGGCGGTGGCCGGCTTCGCCGCCGTCGCCCTGTTCGGCTCCGCCGCGTGCGGCAGCGGCTTCGACGACTCGGCGAGCGACAGCAAGCAGTCCAGCGGCCCGGCCAGCCTGCAGATCCTGATCGGCTCCTCCGGCGAGGCCGAGACCAAGGCGGTGCAGGAGGCCGCCGCCAAGTGGGCCTCGGCCAGCGGCAACACCGCCACGGTCACCCCGGCCCAGGACCTCACCCAGCAGCTCGGCCAGGCCCTCGCCGGTGGCACCCCGCCGGACGTCTTCTACGTCGACGCGACCCGCTTCGCCGACTACGCCAGCGTCGGTGCGCTGGAGCCGTACGGCGACAAGATCAGCAACAAGGACGACTTCTACGAGAGCCTGCGCACCACCTTCACCTACGACGGCAAGCTCTACTGCGCGCCGAAGGACTTCTCCACCCTGGCCCTGGAGATCAACACGGACCTCTGGGCGAAGGCCGGCCTGACCGACGCCGACGTGCCGACCACCTGGGACCAGCTCACCGCCGTCAGCCAGAAGATCAAGGCGAAGGGCCTGGTGGCGCTCGCGCTCGGCGACACCCGGGACCGGATCGGCGCGTTCATGGTGCAGAACGGCGGCTGGCTGATGAGCAAGGACGGCAAGCAGCCCACCGCCGACACCCCGGAGAACCTCCAGGCCCTCCAGTACGTGAAGTCGCTGCTCACCAACGGCTACGCGAAGTTTCCGAAGCAGCTCGACGCCGGCTGGTCCGGGGAGGCGTTCGGCAGGGGCAAGGCCGTGATGACCATCGAGGGCAACTGGATCAAGGGTGCCCTGCAGAACGACTTCCCCAACGTGAAGTACAAGGTCGTGCCGCTGCCGGCCGGCCCGAAGGGGCAGGCCACCCTCTCCTTCACCCAGTGCTGGGGCATCGCCGCCAAGTCCAGGTACAAGGACCAGGCGGTCAAGTTCGTCGAGGCGATGACCGCCGGCGACCAGCAGGTGACCTTCGCCAAGGCGTTCGGCGTGATGCCGTCCCGGCAGTCCGTCCGCGACCAGTACACCGGCGCCTTCCCGGCGGACAAGCCGTTCATCGAGGCCGCCGCGTACGCCCAGGGCCCGGTGAACGCCCCGAAGATGGACAGCGTCCTGCGCGACCTGGAGGCCGGCCTGCAGGGCCTCGCCACCGGTGACCCGAAGACGATCCTCGCCAACTTCGACAAGAACGCCAAGGCGGCGCTCGGCGGCTGACCGGCGGCGGAGGGGCCCGCACCGGGCCCCTCCGCGCCGGCTCCCACGGACAAGGAGGGAGGGGAGAGATGGCGATCGACGCGCTGCGCGCCCCGGCGACCACGCCGGCGCAGCCGCCACGCCGCCGCGGCGGCGTCCGCGGCAACGAGAACATCGCCGGCTGGCTCTTCGTCGCGCCGGTGATCGTGATCCTCGGGCTCTTCCTGCTGCTGCCGATCCTCATGGCGCTCTGGGTGAGCCTCACCGACTGGAACGGCCAGGGCAGCCCGTTCACCGGCGACGTGCCGTTCGTGGGCGGGGAGAACTACACCCGGCTGTTCACCGAGGACGGGCTGGACCGCCGGGACTTCATGACCAGCATCCGCAACAACATGTACTACGTGGGCATCGTGGTGCCGGTGCAGACCGCGCTCGCCCTCGGCCTCGCCCTGGTGGTGAACAACCGGCTGCTCAAGGGGAAGGGCTTCTTCCGCAGCGCCTTCTACTTTCCCTCGGTCACCAGCTCGGTGGCGATCAGCGTGGTGTTCCTGTTCCTGTTCGCCAACTCCGGCGCGGTCAACAAGCTGCTCGGCCTGCTCGGCGTCAACGGCCCGGAGTGGTTCGCCGACTCCCGCGGCGTGCTGCATCTGGTGTTCGGCGCCGTCGGGATGCACACCCCGCCCGACGCCCTCACCTCCGGCGGCCCGCTCGGGCTGAGCTGGTGGGACTGGCTCGCCGGGCCGAGCGTGGCCATGGTGTCGATCATCTGCCTGGTCATCTGGACCACCTCCGGCACCTTCATGCTGATGTTCCTGGCCGCGTTGCAGAACGTCCCGGTCGCCCTCGACGAGGCCAGCACCCTCGACGGGGCGACCCGCTGGCAGCGCTTCCGCCACGTCACCCTGCCGCTCATCAAGCCGACCACGTTCCTGGTGCTCACCCTCGGCCTGATCGGCTCCTGGCAGGTCTTCGACCAGGTGTACGTGATGAGCCAGGGCGACCCGGCCAAGACCACGCTCACCCCGGCGTACCTGTCGTACCGGACCGCCTTCCGCGACTTCGACTACGGCTCCGGGGCGGCCATCTCGTTCGTCCTGTTCCTGATCATCATCCTGCTGACCCTGCTCCAGCGCCGGGTGATGGCCGACCGGGACGAGCCCCGGCGGGCCCGGTGGTGGCGGCGACGCGTACCGGAGAGGTCCTGACATGGCCGTGCTCACCGACCGGCCGGCGGCGCCGGTCGCGCGCCGCGCCGGCCGCGGCCTCCGCGCCCGGGTCAACCGCATCCTCGGGTACGCGGTCCTGATCGCCTTCGGGCTGGTCTTCCTCTACCCGTTCGTCATCCAGCTCGGCAACTCGCTCAAGACCGAGCCGGACGCGGCGGCGAACCCGCTCTCGCCGATCCCCGACCCGGTGACGCTGGCCGGCTTCGAGCGGATCTTCGCGGGCACCAACTTCCCGCTCTGGCTGGGCAACTCGCTGCTGGTCACCGTGCTGGTCACCCTCGGCCGGGTCTTCTTCGACTCGCTCGCCGGCTACGCGCTGGCCCGGCTGCGTTTCCGGGGCCGGGCCGGGCTGTTCGCCGCGATCATCGCGGTGATGGCGGTGCCCGGCGTGGTGCTGCTGATCCCGAAGTTCCTGGTGCTCAAGCAGCTCGGCCTCTACGACAGCTACGCCGGCCTGGTGGTGCCGCTGCTCGCCGACGCGGCCGGGGTCTTCATCATGAAGCAGTTCTTCGAGTCGGTGGCGGTCAGCGTCGAGGAGGCGGCCCGGATCGACGGCGCGGGCGTGTTCCGCACCTTCTGGTCGGTGGTGCTGCCGATGGCCCGGCCGGCCCTCATCACGCTGACCATCCTGTCGTTCCAGGGCTCCTGGAACGAGTTCCCGCACAGCCTGGTGTCGGTGCAGGACCCGGACCTGTTCACCCTGCCCCGGGGGCTGGCCGACCTGGTCAGCGGGTCGCTCGGCAAGGGCACCCAGTATCCGCTCAAGCTGGGTGCCGCGCTGCTCGCCACCATCCCGGTCGCCGTGCTCTTCGTGATCTTCCAACGCTATTTCGTCCGTGGCGCGAACGAGGGCGCCGACAAGGGCTGACCGGCGGCCGGCGGTCCCGCCCCGTGCCGGGACCGCCGGCCCCGGCTCAGCTCTCCTGGAGCACGGACAGCACGTTGCCGGCCGGGTCGGTGAACCAGGCGATCGACGGGCCGTTGCCCCGCATGACCCCCTTGTCGTCCTGCGGCATGCCGTCGTAGCGCTCGAACCGCACCCCGCGCGCGACCAGCTCGTCCACCGCCCGGTCGATGTCCGGGACCGGGAAGTTGAGGACCGTGTAGGTGGCCGGCCGGTGGTCCGGCTTCGGGTAGACCAGCACCGGCCGGTCACCGGCCAGGTGCAGGGTCAGCAGGCCCCCCATCGCGTCGTCCCGGGACACCCGCAACCCCAGGACGTCGGTGTAGAACCGTTCCGCGCGGTCCGGGTCGTCCACCGAGAACCCGCTGAACGCCTTCGTGTCCCTGAACATCGACCGCTCCTCACTCCGCCGGTGCGCCGCCTCCGTCGTGCCTACCAGGGGTGGACGGTCCACGGGGCGGAAACTCATCGGCGGGTCAGGATTCTCGTCGGCGGGTCAGGGGTCGAGCCGGGTCGGCAGCCCGAAGCGCGGGAAGAGCCGGGGCTCCAGGAAGTGGGACAGCCGGGCGATCCGCCCCTCGGCGCACTCCAGCAGGCTGATCGAGAAGGCCCGGTGACCGCCGGCCGGGTCGACGCGGTACTGCGCCAGGGCCGGGACGCCGTTCGCGGCCACCCGCACCAGCCGGGAGCCCCGGCAGCCGGCACCCGGCCCGGCCAGCCAGCGGCCGATGTCGGCCGCGCCGCGCAGCCACATCCGGTAGGGCGGCATGCTCTGCACCGCGTCCTCCCGCAGCAGCGCGACCAGGGCGTCGACGTCGTAGCGGTGGAACGCGTCCACGTAGCGGTCGAGCAGGTCGCGGTCGACCGGGTCGAGATCCGGACCGACGCGCCGCTCGGCACGCACCCCGGCCAGGGTGGCCCGGGCCCGCTGGAGCGCGCTGTTGACCGCCGGCACGCTGGCGTCGAGCAGGTCGGCGACCTCGTCGGCGCGCCAGCGCAGCACGTCCCGCAGGACCAGCACGGCCCGCTGCCGGGGCGGCAGGTGCTGGAGCGCGGCCACGAACGCCAGCCGCACCGACTCCCGGGCCACCGCCAGCTCCGCCGGGTCGGCCGGGAGCACCGCCGCGTCCGGCACCGGCTCGACCCAGCCGCCGGCCGGCGTGCCGAGTGACTCGACCACCGGCGCGACCGGGCCGCCGAGGTCGACCGGCAGCGCCCGCCGGCCGCGCCCGCGCAGCAGGTCGAGGCAGACGTTGGTGGCGATCCGGTAGAGCCAGGTGCGCAGGCTGGACCGGCCGTCGAAGCCGTCCCGGCCGCGCCAGGCCCGCAGCAGGGTCTCCTGCACCGCGTCCTCGGCGTCGAACACCGAGCCGAGCATCCGGTAGGCGTAGCCGGTCAGCTCGACCCGGAACGGCTCCAGGTCGCTGGTCGCCGGCGCCGGTGCGGTCGTCATTCCCCCACCGTAGGCGCTACCCCCGACAGCGCGTACTCAGGAAGCGGCCGGCTCGGCGGGGACGCCGACGTGCAGGCGGACCTGGGGGACCAGCATGTCGTCCACGTCCAGCGCGCGGGCCGCGCCGTCCGGCTCCCAGCCGGTCGAGGTGAGGAACTTCCGGGTCGCCGCGTCGGCGTCGAACGCCCAGGCCACCGCCCGGGAGAAGCCGTCATCCCGCCAGTGGTCGACCATCGCGGCGAGCAGCCGGCTGCCGTGCCCGCGCCGGCCCCAGCGCGGCTCGACCAGCAGGTCGGTCACCGCCGCCACGCCGTCGGCGAGCGCCTCGGCCGGCTCGCCCGGGGCGAGGGCCTCGGCGTCGGCCGGACCGGAGGCGGCGAACCCCACCAGATACGATTGCTCGGCCTGTTCGACGGCGACCAGCACGCGGTGCGCGCCCGAGGGCGGCTCCTGCACCGCGGCGCTCCACCGCCGGGCGAGGTACGCCTCGTCCAGGTTGTCGAGCACGTGCCGGGGCAGGATCCGGCGGTACGCGACCCGCCAGGTGGCGAGCTGGAGGCGTGCGATCTCGCCGGCGTCCTCCGGACGCGCGGGGCGGACGTACCCGAGAGCCATGGCACGTGAGCCTACGCAGGGCGAGGAGGGCGACGGTGGCGCAGGGTGCCAGGCGGACGATCGGGCAGGTCGCCGCCGTGGTGGCGCTCGCCGTCGCGGTGACCGCGTTCCTCTCGGTGGCCGCCGTGCGGCACGGCTTCTTCGACCTCAAGGTCTACTACGGCGCGCTGACCTTCTGGGTGCACGACGGCGGGGAGATCTACGACTTCCTCAAGGCCGGCACCCAGTACGGCTTCACCTACCCGCCGTTCGCCGCGCTGGTCATGCTGCCGATGGCGTACCTGCCGTGGCCGGCGGCGATCACGGTGAGCGTGGCCGCCACCGTGGTGGTCAGCGCGGTGGTCATCTGGTGGCTGCTCGACCCGGTCGCCCGCCGCGCCGGCTGGACCCGCTGGTTCGTCCTCGCGGTGGCGCTCTGCCTGGCCGCCGCCTACGAGCCGATGCGCGAGACGGTGAACTTCGGCCAGGTCAACATGCTGCTGCTGTTCCTGGTGGCGGTCGACCTGCTCCGGCTGCTGCCGGCGCGCGACCGGTGGGCGGGGGTGGGCATCGGGCTGGCCACCGCGATCAAGCTGACCCCGGGCATCTTCATCGTCTACCTGCTGGTCACCGGCCGCTGGCGGGCCGCGTTCACCGCCATCGGCGCGGCGACCGCGGCGACCCTGGTGGCCGCCGCGCTCTTTCCCGACGCCTCCCGGGAATTCTGGACCGAGGCGCTGTGGAACACCGACCGGGTGGGCGAGCTGGCCTTCGTCTCCAACCAGTCGCTGCGCGGGGTGGTGGCCCGGCTCGACCCGGAACACCCCAGCACCGTCGCGTGGCTGGCGTTGGTCCTCGCCACCCTGGTGGTCTGGGGCTGGCGCTCCCGCGCCGCGGTGGCGGCCGGCGACGAGGCCACCGGCCTGGCCCTGACCGGCGCGACCATGTGCCTGGTCAGCCCGGTGACCTGGGTGCACCACCTGGTCTGGCTGCTGCCGGGGCTGATCCTGCTGGTCGACAACGGCATGGCGGCGCCCGCCCGCAGCCGCCGGCGCCGCCTGCTGCTGGCCGCCGCGCTCATCGGGTACGCCTTCCTGACCAGCCGGATCGTCTGGTCCTGGGAGAAGGACTTCACCGGGGTGGACGGCTTCCTGGGCAGCAACACCTACGTCTGGATCAGCCTGGCGCTGCTGCTCGCCCTGCCGATCCGCCGCTGGGCCACGCCGACCGGCGGCGGCTTCGCCGAGCGGGGCGGGCCGGCCGGGTCAGCCGTCGAGCCGGGCGGTGTAGCGCAGCTCGCGGAGCCGGACCGGGTCGCGCCCGCCGTGCAGCGGGACCGGGTAGGTCGACTCCTCCCCGTCCGGTGACAGCCCGGCCCGCTCGTAGAAGCGGCGGGCCCGGGCGTTGTCGGCGAGCACCCAGAGCCGGTACTCCGTCCATTCCCGCTCCGCCAGCCCGGCCCGGGCCGCCGCGTGCAGCGCCCGCCCGGTCCCGGTGCGCCAGTACGCCGGCTCCAGGTAGAGCGCCAGGATCTCGCCGTACCGCGGGTCCAGGTCGCCCCGGTCCTGGTTGATCCGGTACGGCCCGAACGTGGTGAACCCGACGACCACCCCGCCGACCTCGGCGACCAGCGTGGTGAACGGGTGCTCCGGGTCGGCCGTGCCGAGGTCGCGGCGGCGCTGCGCCCAGGCGGCCGGGTTCAGCCGGTTCAGCACCTCCGCCGGCATGAACCCGGCGTACCCGGCCTGCCAGCCGCGGATGTGCACTCGGGCGATCGCCTCGGCGTCGTCCGGTTCCTCCCGGCGGATGGTCCGCATCCGTCCGTTCTATGCCGCGGCCGGCGACGGGTCCAGCCGCCGCACTGCGACAACTCCAGCTCGGCGCGTCTGACGCCGCGCGGCGACCTGGAGTCGTCGTGTCGGACGGGTGGATTAGGGTCGCCGACGATGGCCGCACCGGAATCGCTCTCCCTCGCCCAGGCCCGCCGGATCGCCCTGGCCGCCCAGGGCTTCGCCGACCCGGCGCCCACCGGCGTGCCCACCCGCCGGCACCTGCGCCGGGTGCTCGACCGGGTCGGGCTGATCCAGATGGACTCGGTCAACGTCCTGCAACGCGCGCACTACCTGCCGCTCTACAGCCGGCTCGGGCCCTACCCGACCACGCTGCTCGACACGGCGGCCTACCGGCGCCCCCGCGAGCTGTTCGAATACTGGGCGCACGAGGCGTCGCTGGTCCCGGTGGGGCTGCACCCGGCGCTGCGCTGGCGGATGGCCAAGGCCCACGACGAGGCCTGGGGCGGGATGCGCCGGATTGCGGAGGAGCAGCCCGAGCTGGTCGCCTGGGTGCGCGACGAGGTGGCCGCCCGGGGCCCGCTCACCGCCGCCGAGATCGAGCACGACGCGCCCCGGGAGACCGGCAACTGGGGGTGGAACTGGTCCACGGTCAAGCGGGCGCTGGAATTCCTGTTCTGGGCCGGCGAGGTGACCGCCGCCGACCGCACCACCTCGTTCGCCCGCCGCTACGACCTGCCCGAGCGGGTGCTGCCGGCCGCCGTGCTGGACGCGCCCACCCCGAGCGCCGGCGACGCCCACCGCACGCTGGTGGCGATCGCCGCCCGGTCGCTGGGCGTGGCCGCCGAGCCCGAGCTGCGCGACTACTTCCGGCTGCCGGTGGCCGGCGCCCGGCAGGCGATCGCCGAGCTGGTCGAGGCCGGCGAGCTGACCCCGGTCACCGTGGCGGGCTGGCGGCAGCCGGCCTACCTGCACGCCCAGGCGCGGCTGCCCCGCTGGGTGCGCGGCAACACCCTGGTCAGCCCGTTCGACCCGCTGGTATGGGAACGGGCCCGTGCCGAGCGGCTGTTCGACTTCACCTACCGGATCGAGATCTACGTGCCCGCGCCGCAGCGGGTCTACGGCTACTACGTGCTCCCCTTCCTCCAGGGCGAGCGGTTCGCCGCCCGGGTCGACCTCAAGGCCGACCGCAAGGCCGGGGTGCTGCTGGTGCCGGCGGCCTGGGTGGAGCCGGGCGCCGACCCGGGGGAGACCGCGGTGGCGCTCGCCGCCGAGCTCTACCGGCTCGCCGGCTGGCTCGGCCTGGACGCGGTCGCCCCACCCGCCGCCGGCGACCTGGCCGCCCCGCTGGCCGCCGCCCTGCTGGGCGT
>NZ_JBSSLX010000182.1:0-11725 GCF_053890995.1 Micromonospora sp. I033
CCCGATCGTTGGCGGTCTGGGTACCGTGTCGTCGGCGTGTCCTGTCACCGGTCCGTCAGCGATCCTGACGTCCACGAGCGGCGGCCCGGCCCGAACCCGTGGCGCTCGGCCCGGCCCCGCGCGGCTGCCGTGCGCCGCTGCGCCGGCTTGTTAGCGTGGGACGGCGGAGGGCCGGCCAGGCGCCTCCGCGCACCCCTCACACGGCCGCACCGACCCCGCACCGGCGCGGCGGGCGACGCGCGGCTGCTCGACCGGAGAGGGGTGCGATGACCGGGACGCCCGGCGACCACGACGGCGGGACGGACCACACCGGCCCAGCGGCCGACACCGGGGAAACCCCGGTGAAGGGGCAGGTGCCGGACCGCCCGGAGCCGGCGCGGGAGCGTTGGGAGCCGTGGCTCACCCGGGCCCGGGACCTCTGGGCGGCCACCCGGCGCGGGGCGAAGCGGTTGTGGACGGCGGCCCGGCCCGTGCTGGACCAGTTGCGGTGGCAGGAGGCGGAGTCCTCACCCGTGACGCTCGTCGACCGACGGGTGGCGCCGACCCTTCTGGTGCCGGCGCAGGGGCAGGTCTACCACTTCGTCGTCCGCGCCACGTTCACCTGGTCCTCCGACAACGCGCGGCCGGAACTCTTCGGCTGGTACGTCGAGCAGTTCCAGCCGCAGGCGATGCAGCGGTTCCGCCGCATCGCGGCCCGGTGCGCAGCCGAGATACCGCCCGATCGCCCCCGCGCGTTCGCGCTCGCCCTGGACGACGCGATGACCGGCGACGACGCCCTCCCCTGGGATTACGAGCGCGGCGAGGTCACGTTCACCTGCGAGCCGGACGTGTCCGTCTACCTGGACGAGCCGGTCCGCAAGCTGCTCCAGCCGTACTGGGACCAGCGGATCGCCCTGGAGTGGCGGCGTGACCTCGACCGCCGCCGCGCCGAGTACGCCGAGGAGCAGCGCAGGCGCCGTCCCGCGGAGGCGCCGGAGAACGGCGGCGCTCCGACGGCCGGCAAGCCGGAGACACCCCGGAAGGACCACCCGCCGCACCAGCGGACGAGCCAGCCGGGAGGTCGGCGGGTTCCCCGGCCGGATGCCCCGGTGGAGCAGTTCACCCCGCTCGAGCCCTTCCCGCCACCGACCGCCCCGCCTCCGGCGCGTCGTCCTCCCGGGCCGCGAACGGCGGAGCCTCAGTCGGGCGAGACCCCTTCGGGCGACCCGGACAACGTGCGGCCGCCCGACGCCTGACCCGCCGGATCAGCAGTTGTGGGCGCTGGCCTGGTTGCGCTGAGGTAGTCGTACCAGGTGACGACCTGGACGACCGAGACGACGACGCTGCCGCGGTACGACAGGCATCGATGCCAGGTCGCCGGCGGTCGGTCGCCCGCGTCCGCGTACGGCAGAATCGGCGGGCGATGGAGGCGGCGAGGATCCTCTCCGCGCTCGCCGACCTGGCCCCGGCCGGCGCCGAGCGGACCTTCGACGTGTCCGGCGCCGGCCGCCCGCTGATCTGGCTACCCGACCCCGACCGGGGGCCGCGCGGCACCCGGCTGGACCGGCTCGCGGCCCTGGACGCGCTGCACCGCGACGAGCGGATCCTGCGCCGGGGCCTGGCCTTCGTCGTCGGCGGGGCCGACCTCGACGGTGGCCGTAGGCGGGTCCGCGTGCCGTTGCTGGCCCAGCCGGTACGCCTGGACCGCACCCGCCGCGGCTACCGGATCGTGCCGGCCGGGGACCTGGAGCTGACCTCGCTGATCGAGGACCGGGATCTCGCCGCCCGTCTGGAGGCCGCCCCGGGCCTCGCCGGGCCGGGCTGGCTCGGCGCGCCCGGCACCACGGCGTGGATCACCGCCGCCGCCGAGGCCGCCGGCCTGAAGGTGGAGGTGGTGCTGAGGAAGCCGCCCCGCACCCCCGACGAGGACACGCTCACCGGGGTCGCCGCCGCCGCGCTCTTCACCACCCGCGACGTGCTCGCCGGCCGGCTGCGCGACACCCTGCTCGGCTGGGCGGCCCGCCCCGGGCTGGCGGACACGGCGCTGAGCCGGCTCTACGGCGACCGGACTGGGAGCGCCCCGGCCGACGACGCCGAGGTGCTGTCGCCCCTGCCGTTGAACAACGCCCAGCGGGACGTGGTGCGGCGGACCAGGACCGAGCCGGTCGTGGTCGTCTCGGGCGCACCCGGCAACGGCAAGAGCCACGCCCTGGTCGCCGCCGCGCTGGACACCGTGGACCGGGGCGGGTCCGTGCTGGTGGCCACCCAGTCGGTGCACGCCGCGGACGTGCTGGGCGAGCTGCTGCGTCGCCACCCGGGGCCCACGCCGGTGCTGTTCGGTGACGCGGAGCGCCGCGAGGCGATCGCCGCCGACCTGGCCGGCGGTGCCGCGGCGGGGGTGGACGACGCCACGCTGCGGGCCGACGAGGCCGCCGTGGCGTCCGCCCGGGACCGGGTCGCGGCCGTGTCCACCGGCGTCGCGGCCGCCCTCGACGAGGAACGCCTGGCCGCCACGCTGCCGGGCTGGCAGCCGCTGCTGCCGGCCCTGAGCCGGGACGCACCGGGCGTGTTCGACCCGGACACCGACCTGGCCGGGATCCGGTCCGCGCTGGCCGACGCCACCCGGGCCGGCGACGGCTGGTGGCGGCGTTGGCGGCGGGCCCGCGCCGGGCAGCGGCTGCGGCGGCTCGCGGGCGGCGCCGACGTGCCGGTGGAGCGGGTGCGGGCCGCGGTGGAGGCGGCCAGTGCGGTACGGGCGGCGGCGCGGCTGGCCGCCACCGGTGGCACCGACCTTGCGGCCGCGTGGCGCGGCCTGGCGGAGGCGGACGCCGCGCTGGCCGACGCCGTCGGCACGGCGATGCGCCACCGGGCGGCCAGCGCCCGGCGGTGGACGGGTGCGGGGCGGCGCGCCACCAGCGGCCTCGGCGCGGCGCTGCGGGCCGGCCGGAACCGTCGCCGCGAGCTGCTCGCCGGGCTCGACGCGGAGGCGCTGGTGCGGGCGCTGCCGCTGTGGGTGGGAACGGTCACCGACGTCGAGGACCTGTTGCCGCCGGTGGCCGGGATGTTCGACCTGGTGGTGCTCGACGAGGCGGCGCACATCGACCAGCTGCGGGCCGCGCCGGTGCTGGCCCGGGCGCGGCGCGCGCTGGTGGCCGGAGACCCCCGGCAGCTCCGGTTCGTGTCGTTCGTGGCCGACGTGGACGTGGCCGCCACCCTGCACCGGCACGGTCTGGACCGGTTCGGCGACCGGCTCGACGTGCGTCGGTCGAGCGCCTTCGACGTGGCGGCCGGCGCCGCCCCGGTCACCTGGCTGGGCGAGCACCACCGGTCCGTCCCGCACCTGATCCAGTTCTCCGCGCGCCGGTTCTACGGTGACCGGCTGGAGCTGGTCACCCGGCATCCGCGCAACGAACGCGCCGACGTCATCGACGTGCTGACCGTCGCCGACGCGGCCGTGGTCGACGGCGTCAACCAGGCGGAGGTCACGGCCGCCGTCGACCTCGTACGGCGGCTTGCCGCCCACCCACCGGAGGGCGGGATCGCGCTGGTCAGCCCGTTCCGGGCGCAGGCGGACGCGCTGGAGGCCGCGCTGCTGGCCGCGTTCGACGTCGACGAGATCGAGCGCCTCGGGCTGCGGTCGGGCACGGTGCACGCGTTCCAGGGCAGCGAGGCCGACGTGGTGATCGCCTCGCTGGGGCTGGTGGACGGCGACCCGCCGTCGCGGCACCGGTTCGTGGCCGAGCCCAACCTGTTCAACGTGCTGGTCACCCGGGCCCGCGCGCGGCTGACCGTGGTCACCTCCCTGCGGTCGCCGGAGGGCCTGGTGGGCGACTACCTGGCGTACGCGGGCCGGCCGCCGGTCGCGCCCGACGCCGAGCCGGTGACGGGGTGGACCGCCGCGCTGGCCGAGGAGCTGCGCCGGCTCGGGCTGCCGGTGCGGCCCGGCTATCCGGTGGGCCGCTGGCGGGTGGACCTCTGCGTCGGGGCGGGCGCGGACGCGGTCGGGGTGGTCTGCGCGGTGCACCCGGAGGGGGTCGCGGCGCACCTGGAGCGGCAGCGCACGCTGACCCGGGCCGGGTGGCGGCTGCACGACGTGTTCGCCAGCCGCTGGGCGGACGACCCGATCCGGGCCGCCCTCGACCTGGCGTCCCGCCTTCCGCGGCAGTGACGGTCGCCCGTCAGTACGGCCCCTGGCTACGCTCGTCCGCCATGAGCATGATCTCTCCGGTACGTGGGCGCCTCGTCGACGGACGACTGCACGCGTACGACCTCTCCGGCCCGGTCGTGACGGGCCGGCTCTCCCCCACCGCGGTCTTCGACCTGGGCGGCGACGACGGCCGGATCGAGGGCTGGGCGGTGACCCGCGACCTGTCCCGGCTGGTGTACGCCACGACCGACGACCTGCGCTGCGTCGACCGTGAGGGCCGTACGCTCTGGCGGCTGGACTTCGGCCCGCGATCGGAGCAGGGCCTCGTCAACGCCCGGGTCTCCTGCGCGTTCTCGGCCGACGAGCGGCTGGTGTGGGTCTACCGGCCGGACGCGATGGCCCTGCGCGGCGAGCTGGACCGCTGGCTGGTGGTCGAAGCGGCGACCGGCGACCTCCGGGCCGAGGCCGGGTTGCTGAGCGTCGGCCACGGCGGCGAGCACTTCGCCGAGCCGGACGGAGTGCACATGCTGCTCGACGTCGGCGAGGGGCAGGACGGCTCGCGGGTGTTCCGGGGGCGGCTGACGGAGACCGGCATCGAGCTGCGCGACCTCTGGGACGACGACCGGACCGTGATCGCCTTCGCCCCCGACGGGCGGCACGTCATGACCGTGCACCACGAGCAGGAGGACGCGGCCTTCCACACCTGGCCGGACGGCGAGGTCGCCGCCCGGACCCCGCTGGCCGCGTTCGGTCACGAGTGGGGCGAGGCGAACGTCGAGTGGGCCGGCGGTTATCTCGACGGGGACACCGCGGTCGTCGCGCTGGCCGGCGAGGACGAGGAGACCGAGGAGGAGTGGCACCGGCACCACCTGGTCGACGTCCGCACCGGGGAGATCCGGGGCGTGTTCCCGGTGGAGACCCGGCACGCGTACGACCTGGAGCCGCTCGGCGACGGCACCTGGCTCCAGACCGACGACGACGGCGTGCTGCGGCGCCACCGGCACACCGGCTGAGCGAGGGCGCTCAGGCGGCGAGCGACGCGTACCGGCCGGCGTGGTCGAGCAGGCTCTCGTGAGTGCCGGACTCGACGATGCGCCCGTGGTCGAGCACGGCGATCTGGTCGGCGTCGCGGACGGTGGAGAGGCGGTGCGCGATGGTGACCACGGTGCGCCCCCGGGCCAGCTCGTCGAAGGCCCGCTGGACCGCGCGCTCGGTCTCGGTGTCCAGCGCGCTGGTCGCCTCGTCCAGCACCAGGATCCGCGGGTCGCGCAGCAGCGTGCGGGCGATGGCCAGGCGCTGCTTCTCGCCGCCGGAGAACCGGTGGCCGCGGGAGCCCACCACCGTGTCGTACCCGTCGGGGAGCGCGGCGACCAGGTCGTGGATCTGCGCGGCGCGCGCGGCGGCCTCGATGTCGGCGTCGGTGGCGTCCCGGCGGGCGTACCGGAGGTTGTCCCGCACGGTGGCGTGCAGCAGGTAGGTCTCCTGGCTGACCACGCCCACGACGGCGGCCAGGTCGGCCAGTCGCAGGTCGCGCAGGTCGACGCCGTCGATGGTGATCCGGCCGGCGTCGGGGTCGTGCAGCCGGCTGATCAGCGCGGCGAGGGTGCTCTTGCCGGAGCCGGTCTCCCCCACCAGGGCCAGGCTGGTGCCGGCCGGGACGTCCAGGCTGACCCCGGCCACGGCGGCGGTGTCGCTGCCCGGGTAGCTGAAGGTGACGTCGGAGAAGCGCAGGTGGCCGCGCACGCGGGCCGGGTCGAGGGCCACCGGCCGCGCCGGGTCGGCGACCTCGACGGGCAGGTCCAGGTATTCGAAGATCCGGGCGAACAGCGCCATCGAGGCGGTCAGCGAGACGCCGACGTTGAGCAGGCCCATGAGCGGCCGGAACAGGTTGCCCTGGAGGGCCGTGAAGGCGACCAGGGTGCCGATGGTGAGCGTGCCGGCGGTGCCGGGCAGGCCGGCGCCGAGGTAGATGACGGCCGGGATGGCCGCGAAGATCACCGTCATCGAGGCCATCCGCCAGCGGCCGGCCAGCTCCGAGCGGAGTTCCAGGTCGACCAGGCGGGCCGAGGAGGCGGTGAACCGGTCGACCAGGGTCGCGGCGGCGCCGAGGGTCTTGGCGAGTTGCACGCCGCTGATCGACAGCCCCTCCTCGATGGTGACGTTGAGGTCGGCCAGCTCGCGCTGGCGGCGGGCGGTGATCTCCCGGCGCAGCCGGGCCACCCGCCGGGTCAGCCAGATGGCGGGCGGCAGCACGACCACCGAGACGAGGGTGAGCCGCCAGCTCAGCGCGACCATGGCGATGACGGTGGCGACCACGGTGGTGAGGTTGGCGGCGATCGAGGTGGCGGTGGAGGTGACCACGGCCTGCATGCCGCCGATGTCGTTGGTGATCCGCGACTGCACCTCGCCGGTGCGGGTGCGGACGAAGAAGCCGATCGACTGGTGCTGGAGGTGGGTGAACACCTCGGTGCGCAGCCGGTGCATCACCTCCTGCCCCACCCTGGTGGAGATCCAGGTCTGCGCCACGCCGAGCACGGCGGTGACCGCGGCCACCGCGACCATGCCCGCGACCAGCCAGGCCAGCAGGGTCAGGTCGCGCTCCGGGAGGGCCCGGTCGATCACGGTACGCAGCAGGAACGGCGACGCCATCGCGATCACGGACGACGCCACGATGATCGCCACCACGGCGGCGAGGGGGCCGCGGTGGGCGGTGAAGAGGCCGCCGATCCGGCGCAGCGACACCTGGCGGGCCTGCGTCTTCTCGGCGGGGGTCACGGTGGTTCGGCCGCCGCCGCGGCCGTCACGGAATCCGTCCAAGGGGTGCTCTTTTCCGTCGGAGACATTGCTGAGGTTACCTCATCATGAGGTAGCAACAGTAAGTGCTGCTACCGTATTCCGGTGACCGGCAGCCACGACGAGGAGAGCCTGGCCGAGACGTTCTGGGCGGTCGCCCGGCGGCTGCGCCACCAGTCCAAGCGCACCCTCGAACCATGGGAGATCAACCCGGGGCACGCCCGGGCGCTCGCCGTGCTCCTGCGGCACGGCGCCCTCCGGCTCAGCGCGCTCGCCGAGCATCTGCGGATCGCGCCCCGCTCCGCCACGGAGGTGGTCGACGACCTCGAGGAGCGCGGGCTTGTGGCGCGTCAGCCCGATCCCGCCGACCGGCGGGCCACGCTGGTCGCGCTCACCGGCGAGGGCACTCGGATCAGCGCGGCGATCCGCGCCGCCCGGGCCACCGAGGCGGAACGCTTCTTCGGCGACCTCAGCGACAGTGACCGGGCCGACCTGGCCCGCATCCTGCGGACGCTGCGCGACTGATCACAAGGGCTCCCGCTGCACGCCACCAGCGCCGGGGCCGGCCTGCTCGGCCTGCTCCTGCCGCCCTCGCTGCACGTGCCGTGGGCCACCCGGCCCGCCCTGACGAGTGCCTACCGGACACGCGGCCCAGTCCGCCGTGCCGGCGCGGGGAGAGGCTGGTCCGACGGTACCTGCGCCGGTGTGCGCCACCAGCGGCGCGACGCCAGCCCGGCCAGCACGGCGCCGGCGGCGTTGACCAGCACGTCATCGACGGAGGACACCCGATCCAGCCGCAGCACGTACTGTGCGGTCTCAACCAGGGCCGAGCAGCCTGCCGCGAGCGCCAGGATCCGCGGCACGGACGCCAGCGCCGCGAAGCGTATCGGGGCGAAGAACCCCAGCGCTGCGAAGATCAGCAGGTTGCCGCCGATCCCGACGGGCCCCATCGTGACGAGATCCCGCAGCGGGACCAGGCTCACCCGACCGGGAACGAAGCCGGCCCCCGGGCCCGGCATCATGGTCATCCATACGAACGGCACCGTTCCGTAGACCATGCCCACCTCGGCCAGCGACATCCGCCACGCCGATGTGACGCCGGCGGCACGCCGACGGTGCGACAGAGCCAACGCCACCAGCGTGGCCAACGGCAGCCCCACCAGCATCATGAGCAGCACACCGTTCACCGTGTCGTAGCAGCCGTGCCACCGGCCGGCCAGGCACCGCGGAGCGGCCATCAGGAGCGGCCGCCGTACGGCGAACGCCACGACCGCCAGGCCGAGGATCGCCAGGCCGACGACCACGGTCCGGCGCGTGCGCCGGGGCGGGGCCGATCGGAGTGCACTCTGATTCATGCCCTCATTAGAGACGGAGGACTGTAGCGCCGACGTAAGCACCTGTGGGGACCTCCTCGATATCCCGAATGCCCGGCGGCGCGGTCGCCGGAGGTCTCCCGGCTCGACGCGACCAGCCCGGCGGAGACCGACGTCGGCCTGCTCGAGGTGTGAGGATCAGCGCAGGCCGGCGGCGATGGCGTCGACGAGCAGCGCGCCGATGGTGCGGGCCAGGGTGGCCCGGGCCGCCGCCACGTCGAGGCCCATGGCGTCGCGCATCATCGCCCAGGCCGCCCAGGTGCAGGCCACGGTCAGCGCGTCCAGCAACTGCTCGCGCCCCTCCCCCGCGTGGGCCAGCTCCGGTTCGAAGGCCAGTTCGACCTCGTGGCGGACCCGGGCGATGGCGGCCTCGCGGTTGCGCCGCAGCTGCGGTGAGAACGGCTCCCGCAGCGCCGAGGCGCGCGCCGACGGCGCGAGCACCTCCAGCATCCGGGCCCGCTGATCGCAGAACTCCGCGATCCGCCGGGTGAGCGGCAGTTCCGGCGGGATCGGCCGCCAGAGCGTGTCCAGCCGCTCGCCGACCAGCCGCCCGGTCGCCGCGAACAGCGTCTCCATGTCCTTGAAGTTGGTCCAGAGCGTGCGCAGGGACACCCCGGCCCGCTCGGCGATCCGCTCCCCGGTGGGCCGCAGGTCGCCCTCGTCGATGAGCGCCAGGTGCGCCTCGACGATGGCCGCGCGGGTCCGCTCGGCCCGCGCCGACCGGCCGTCCACCCGCGCCGGCGCGTCGGCGTCCACCTCGATCATGCGACTGCCCCCTGTGCCTGGCTCCTGGCCGGCGCGACCCGCCCGCCCCGGTGGCGTCGCGCCGAATGGTGAACTCTACGTGCGCGCCACCGGGCGGCCGTCACCGCGGTGACGGCCGCCCGGCGCGCGGTGGTGGTCAGGTCGTCGGGATGGCGTCCGCCGGCGGGGTGGCCGGCGGCTCGGTGAACTCGGTGACCGCGGCGTCGGCGTCGTCCGTGGTGTACGTCGGGCCGAAGTACGCCTGCGCGCCGTTCTGCACCTTGTTCAGCCGCACGCCGCTGTAGCCGGCGTGCACGTCTCCGCTGTAGCGGAACGGGGTGAGCCCCGGTCCCCGGAAGCCGCCCTTCTGCACGGCCTCCACCAGCTTCTCCCGGGTCGGGTCCTTGCCGGCGGCGAGCAGCGCCTGCACGAAGGTGTAGGCCATCGAGTAGCCGTAGATCGCGTTGCCGTCGATCGGGTTGGCCGCGTTGTACTGCTGGTGGATCTTGGTGAACTCCTGGATCCAGGGGTTGGCCTTGTCGCCCACCATCGGCAGGTAGTTGTCGGCGACCATGCCCTCGAGGATCACCTTCTTGTCGCCGAGCTGGTTGGAGAGCGTGGTGTAGTCGGCGCCCACGTTGGACACCACCCACTGCGCCCGGAAGCCCTGCCCGGCCGCCTGCCCCATCGCGAGGGCCGTGAAGCCCGGGATGCTCGCCGAGATCACCACCTGGCAGCCGGCTGCCTTGAGCGCCCCGATCGCCGGCCCGACCTGCTGGTTGGTGGTGGTGTACGTCTGTTTCGCCGCCACCGGGCCGAGGACCTTCTCGACCCCGGCCAGGGAGTCCCGGCCGAAGTCGTCGTTCTGCCCGAAGTGGCAGACCTTGGCGCCGGGGAACTGCTGCTTCACCCAGGTGGCGAGGATCTTGCCCTCGACGGTGTAGTCGGGCTGCCAGCCGAAGGTGGTCGGGTACTTGTCGGGCTGGTTCCAGTTCCGGCTGCCGGAGGAGACGAAGAGGTCGGGCACCTTCTGCGTCTTGACGAACTCCAGCACGTTGGTGTGGGTGGGGGTGCCCAGCCCGCCGAGGAGCGCGAAGACCTTGTCGTCGAGCACCAGTTTGCGGACCACGTTCTCGGTGTTGGCCGGGTTGTAGCCGTCGTCCATGACCTTGTAGACGATCTTCCGGCCGTTGACGCCGCCCTTGCTGTTGACGTGCTCGAAGTACGCCTTGGTGGCGGCGGAGATCTTCGAGTAGCCGGGCGCGGCGGGGCCGGTGAGCGGCTGGTGGGTGCCGATGACCACCTCGGTGTCGGTGACGCCGGGGACGTTCTCGGCGGCCTGCTTCGCGTCGTCGGCGCAGGCCGGCACGGCGGCCAGCAGGGCGAGGCCGGTGGCGGCCGCGAGTATGCGGCGGGTGGTGGGGCGCATGGTTCTCCATTCCGGTGCGGCGGTGCGAACGGGCGGGTGGAACCGGGGTGGCTCAGTGCTCGGGCGCGCGGCGGCGGGCCCGCAGCCGGGCGGCGAGGGTGCGGAAGGCGCCGTGCAGGCCGCCCGGGGCGACGAGCATGACGACGATGAGGATCAGGCCGAACACGGCCAGCGCGAGGTTGCCCTCCAGCCGCTGGGCGAGGCCGGACGGCAGGCTGAAGGTCTCGGTGAGCAGGCCCGGCAGGTCCTGGAGCGCGACCAGCAGCACCGCGCCCCAGACCGCGCCGGCGAGGCTGCCCAGCCCGCCGATCACGATCGCCATCAGCAGGAACAGCGACAGCTCCAGGGGGAACTTGCCCGGCGCGACGGTGGCGGTCAGCACCGCGTACACGCCGCCGCCGAGGCCGGCGCAGCCGGCGCTGACCACGAAGGCGAGCACCTGGGTGCGGGCGACGTGGATGCCGGCGAGCCGGGCGGCCACCTCGTCGTCCCGGACCGCGCGCAGCGACCGGCCGAACCGGCTGCGCACCAGGTTGGCCAGGAGCAGCACGGTCAGCAGCGCGGCGAGCAGCGCGATCCAGGCCAGCCACCGTTCCGGCTGGAAGTACGCGCCGAGGAACGCCGGCGGGGTCTCCGCCGGGAAGCGCAGCCCCTGCTCGCCGTTGAACACGCCGGTGAAGATCGTGCTGACGGCCGGCACCAGCGTCGCCACCGCCAGGGTCACGCCGGCCAGGTACGGCCCGCGCAGCCGGGCCGCCGCCAGCCCGATGACCAGGCCGGCCAGCGCGGTCACCGCGACGGCGGCCAGCAACGACAGCGGCAGGATCCACCGCCCCTGCACCCCTCGCTCGTCGAACCCCTGCTGCAGGAGGGCCACGGTGTAGGCGCCGGTGGCCATCAGCGCGCCGTGCCCGAGGGAGAGCTGGCCGTTGAGCCCGACCAGCACGGTGTAGCCGGCGGTGACGCAGAGGAACGCGCAGACCCGGGCCACCTGGAGGTTCTGGTAGGGCGCGAGCTGGTTGGTGAGCAGCACGACCAGGGTACCGGCGAGCACCGCGCCGGCCAGGTGGCGCAGCAGCGTGGACCCGCGCGGGCCGGCGGCGGCGGGCGCGGCGGGCAGCAGCCGGCGCAGCGCGCACCTCCCGGCGGGCCCGCCCCTCCCGGGCCCGGCGGAGGGGCGCGTCGGCGTCACACCTGCCCCGCCCTCCCGCCGGCGTCGAGCTCCCCCGGGCCGGGCTGGGCGATGGGCACCCGCAGGAC
>NZ_JBSSLX010000183.1:0-11578 GCF_053890995.1 Micromonospora sp. I033
CGTGCCCCGGAGGACGCCGGTCCCACCGGCCGCGCCCCGGAGAGCACCGGCCCGATCCTCCCGGCCTGGGACGGTCCGGCCCCGGAGACCCCACCCGCCGGCCGGCACGCCGACCTGTCCGAGGTCGACGCCCCCGAGTCGGCCGGCGGGAAGGCCAGGGCCCGGCGCGGCCTGTTCCGGCGTAACCGGGGCAAGGGCGGCGAGCCGGGCGAGGCCGACCGCGAGTCCGAGCCGCTCGCGGCGCAGGACGAGGAGTACGTCGACTGGGTCGCCGGCCTCGCCTCGGACGACAACGCGGACGACGCCCGGTCGCTGCGTACCGGCCGGCACCACCGCGACTGAGCCGCCGGCCACGAACTCCTCGGACTTGTCCTTCATGCCGCGCGCCGCGTAGTCCTTCAGCTCCTGCGTGATCTTCATGGAGCAGAACTTCGGCCCGCACATCGAGCAGAAGTGCGCGGTCTTCGCCGGCTCGGCCGGGAGCGTCGCGTCGTGGTACGACCGGGCGGTCTCCGGGTCCAGCGCCAGGTTGAACTGGTCCTCCCAGCGGAACTCGAACCGGGCCTTGGAGAGCGCGTCGTCCCAGGCCTGCGCCCCCGGGTGTCCCTTGGCCAGGTCGGCCGCGTGCGCCGCGATCTTGTAGGCGATCACGCCCGCCTTCACGTCGTCCCGGTCCGGCAGCCCGAGGTGCTCCTTCGGGGTGACGTAACAGAGCATCGCGGTGCCGAACATGCCGATCATCGCGGCGCCGATCGCCGAGGTGATGTGGTCGTACGCGGGCGCGATGTCGGTGGTCAGCGGACCGAGCGTGTAGAACGGGGCCTCGTGGCACCACTCCTGCTGGAGGTCCACGTTCTCCTTGATCTTGTGCATCGGGACGTGCCCGGGGCCCTCGATCATCACCTGGACGTCGTGCGCCCAGGCGACCTTCGTCAGCTCACCGAGGGTACGCAGCTCGGCGAACTGCGCCTCGTCGTTGGCGTCCGCGATCGAGCCCGGCCGCAGCCCGTCGCCCAGCGAGAACGTCACGTCGTAACGCGCGAGCAGCGCGCACAGCTCCTCGAAGTGGGTGTAGAGGAAGTTCTCCTCGTGGTGCGCCAGGCACCACGCCGCCATGATCGAGCCGCCCCGCGAGACGATCCCGGTCACCCGGTCCACCGCCAGCGGCACGTACGGCAGCAGCACCCCGGCGTGCACGGTCATGTAGTCGACGCCCTGCTCGGCCTGCTCGACCACCGTCTCCCGGAACACCTCCCAGCTCAGCTTCACCGGGTCCCCGCCGACCTTCTCCAGCGCCTGGTAGATCGGCACGGTGCCGATCGGCACCGGCGAGTTCCGCACGATCGCCTCGCGGGTCTCGTGGATCCGCTTGCCGGTGGACAGGTCCATCACGGTGTCCGCGCCCCACCGGGTGGCCCAGGTCAGCTTCTCCACCTCCTCGGCGACCGAGGAGGTCACCGCCGAGGTGCCGATGTTGGCGTTGACCTTGACCAGGAACGCCTTGCCGATGATCGCCGGCTCGCACTCCGGGTGGTTGACGTTGAGCGGCAGCACCGCCCGCCCGGCCGCGATCTCGTCCCGGACGAACTCCGGCGCGACCCCCTCCCGGATCGCCACGAACTCCATCTCCGGCGTGACGATCCCGGCCCGGGCGTACGCGAGCTGCGTGGGCCGGCGACCGTCCACCCCGGCCAGCGGGGTGCCCGCGCCGCGCACCGGAGCGACGTCCCCGCGGGCCGCGATCCACGGCCCGCGCAGCGGCGGCAGCCCCACCTCCGGTTCCGAGCCGGGGCCGGAGGTGTCGTAGAGCCGGACCGGCGGGTTGTCCCCGGTCAGCCGCACCTCGGCGAACGGCACCCGGATGTCCGGACGTGATCCCTCGACGTAGACCTTGCTGCGTGCCTGCATGACAGCCTCCCTGTCGGTCAAGCGGACCAGCCGAAGTGGTCCAGCGGGCCGCGTCCCGCGCCCAGCTCCCAGTCCCGCGCGCCGGTCAGCGCGCGGGTCACGTACTCCTTGGCGGCGGCCACCGCGACCGGTACCGGGTCGCCGGCCGCGAGCCGGACGGCGATCGCGGCCGAGAACGAGCAGCCGGTGCCGTGGTTGTGCCGGGTCGGCACGCGGGGCGCGCGCAGCAGGGTGGTCGAACCGGCACCGGCCAGCACGTCCACCGACTCACCGGCCGCGTCCACGTCGCCGCCGGTCACCACCACGTGCGTCGGGCCGCCGGCCGCCAGCGCCTCGGCCGCCGCGACCATCTCCTCGACCGTGGTCACCGGGCGACCGGTGAGGGCGGCGGCCTCCGCGCAGTTCGGCGTCGCCACCTCGGCGTACGGGAGCAGCCGCTCGACCGCCGTCACCACGCCGAGCCGGTGCCCGCTGGTGGCGACCAGCACCGGGTCGACGACCAGGTGGGGCAGCCGCCCGACCTTCGCGGCCTCGGCCACCGCGTCGGCGACCGCCGGGGTGCCGAGCATGCCGGTCTTCACGGCGCGCACGTCGAAGTCGCCGAGGACGCTGTCCAGCTGGTCGCGCACGGTCTGCGGGGGCAGCGGCAGGACGGCGTCCACGCCCCGGGTGTTCTGCGCGGTGACCGCGGTGATCACGCTGGTGCCGTACGCGCCGAGGGCGGCGAAGACCTTGAGATCGGCCTGGATGCCGGCACCGCCCCCGGAGTCTGATCCGGCGATCGTGAGTGTTGTCTTCGGCGTCACTCTTTGTCCTCTGTGGTTGCGCTGGGGGGCTGCGGCCGAGTGGTTGCGCCGGTGGCCGCCGTTGGGACGGCTTGCGCCGGGGCGGGGGTTGGTCGGGCCGCCCCGTGACCGGCCCGATCAGCCGCCCGGTGAGCCGCAATGAGCGCGGCGGCGACCTCGGCGGCATCGTCGGCGCGCATGAGCGCTCCGAGCACGGCCACCCCGGCGGCGCCGGCCGCGACGCACTCGCGGACCTGTTCCGGGGTCTCGATGCCGCCGAGGGCGAGCACCGGCACCGGGCTGGCGGCGACCAGCTCGCGCAGCCCGGCGGGGTGCAGGGGCGGCCCGTAGCCGGGTTTGGTCCTCGTGGAAAAGACCGGCGACAGCGTCACGTAGTCCTCAGTGGTGAGCCGGGCCAGCTCGGTGGCGTCGTGGCAGGAGCGGCCGACCAGCCGGACGGCCGGCGGCGGGTACGGGCCGGCGGCCGGCAGGTGCACGGCGTCACCGTTGAGCGGGTCGGGCCCGGCGACGATCAGCCGGCCGCCCGCGTCGGCGAGGATCGAGCGCAACTCGGCGGCCAGGGCGGCACGCTCGGCCTGGGACAGGTCCTTCTCCCGCAGCACCACCCAGCGCACTCCCCCGGCGACGGCCGCCTCGACGACCTCGACCAGCGGCCGCCGCGCCTGCCATCGGTCGGTCAACAGCACCACGCCCGACGGCACGGCACTGCCCGAGATCTTGGAAGGATCCGGCCCCTCCAGGGGCCACTTCCCACCAAGATCTGCAGAGCAGACCCCGATCCCGGTGCTGAGCGGCCCTTCGGCGGGTGTTCTCACGACGAGGTCGACCGGGGAGCCGGGGGTCACAGGTCGGGCCTTCCCTCGTCGGGGGTCGAGGCCAGGGCGTGGAAGCGGCGGGCGATCCGGCCCGCCCCGTGGGCCAGCCGTCCCGCCTCGACGGCGTACCGCATGGCGGTGGCCATCGCCACCGGGTCGGCGGCCCGGGTGACCGCGCTGGCCAGCAGCACGGCGTCGCAGCCCAGCTCCATGGCGAGCGCGGCGTCGGACGCGGTGCCGATCCCGGCGTCGAGGATCACCGGCACGTCCACGCCCTGCCGGATCAGCCGGATGTGGTGCGGGTTGCTCACGCCGAGCCCGGAGCCGATCGGCGCGCCGGCCGGCATCACCGCCGCGCAGCCGACGTCGGCCAGCCGCCGGGCAAGGACGGGATCGTCCGAGGTGTACGGCAGCACGATGAACCCGTCGGCCACCAGTTCCTCGGCGGCGCGCAGCAGCTCCACCCCGTCGGGCAGCAGCGTGCGCTCGTCGCCGATCACCTCCAGCTTCACCCAGTCGGTGTCGAACGCCTCCCGGGCCAGCCGCGCCACCTTCACCGCCTCGGACGCGGTGTAGCAGCCAGCCGTGTTCGGCAGCAGCCGTACGCCGCACCGGTCCAGCAGGTCGAGCAGGCCGCCGGCGGCGCCCGGGGCGGTGTCGGTGTCCACCCGGCGCAGCGCGAGGGTGACCAGCTCGGTGCCGGAGGCGCGAATGGCCTGCTCCAGCACGTGCAGGTTCGCCGCGCCGCCCGTGCCGAGGATGAGCCGGGAGCCGAAGCCGACCCCACCGATCTCGAAGGACATCCGGCTCACCCGCCCTGGGCGGCGCTGAGCACCTCGACCCGGTCACCGGCACGCAGCACGGTCGACGACCAGCCGCCGCGCGGCACCACCTCGCCGTTCACGGCCACCGCCAGGCCGCGCTCCTGGGCGGTGACCGCACGGACCGCGTCGGCGACGGTCGCGCCGCCGGGCAGGTCCTGCCCCGTGCCGTTGACGATCAGTTTCACCTGGGCTCCTTCCCGAAGCGGTCCGGGGTGAAGGGGGCGAGCAGCGGGTCCGGCTCGCCGGTGACGATCAGCTCGGTGACCAGGTCGGCGGTGACCGGGGTGAGCACGATGCCGTGCCGGTGGTGTCCGGTGGCGACGAGCACGCCGGGCCGGCCGGGCAGCGGCCCGATGATCGGCGCGTTGTCCGGCGTACCGGGGCGGAGCCCCGCGGTCGCCTCGACCAGGTCGTACTCGGCCAGCTCTGGAACCAGGTCGACGGCCGCGCGGAGCAGCCGGAGCACCCCGCCGGCGGTCACCTCGGTGTCGGCACGCTCCTCGACGGTCGCCCCGACGACAACCTCCCCGCTGTCCCGGGGCACGAGGTAGATCGACTCGCCGTCGGCGTACCCCCGGATCACGTGCCGGAAGTCCGGCGTGCCGCGACCGGGCGCGCGCAGCCGGAGCACCTGGCCCTTGACCGGCCGGACCGGCAGCCCGGTCAGCGCGGCGGCGCCGCAGCCGGCCGCGACGACGGTGACCCCGGCGTCCACCTCGGACAGCGCGCCGACCCGGGCCGGGCGCAGCACCGCGCCGGCCCGCTCGGCCGCCGCCCGCAGCGCGGTGACCAGCCGGCGCGGGTCGACCTGGTGGTCGCCGGGGGCGACCGCGCCGCCGCGCACCCGCGGGGCCAGCGCCGGCTCGCGGTCGCGCAACTCCGAGGGGCGCAGCGGCGTGATCGGCAGTCCCAACCCCTGCTGGTACGACCAGAGCCGCCGCGCCTCGGCCAGGTCGTCGGCGGTGAGCCCGACCACCAGGGTGCCGTCGGCGCGGTAGCCGACGTCGGCGCCGGCCGCCTCGGCCAGGTCGGCGGCGAAGCGGGGCCAGCGGGCGGCCGACTCGGTGAGCAGCCCGGTCAGCTCGTGCTCGCCGAAGTACGCCTCGGCGACCGGGGAGAGCATCCCGGCGGCGACGTGCGAGGCCCCGGTGCCCGGGGCGGGGTCGTGAACCGCCACGCGCAGGCCACGGGACGCGCACCGCCACGCGATCGCCAGCCCGACCGGTCCCGCCCCCACGATGGCAACGTCCGGTCGGGTCAGCACGTCAGGGCCTCGATCAGTTCGGCGGTCGTGCGGGCGGGATCGGGGCTGGCGGAGATGGCCCCCACCACCGCCACCCCGTACGCGCCGGCGGCCCGCAGCGCCGGCACCGACGCGACGGTCACCGCGCCGATGGCGATCACCGGCACGTCCACCGCGCCGGCCACCGCGCGGACCCCGGCGGGGCCGATCGGGTCGGGCAGGCCGGCCTTGGTGGTGGTGGCGTGGCAGGGCCCCACGCCCAGGTAGCTGGCACCGGCGGCGACCGCGGCGGCGGCGCCGCCCGGCTCCCGCGCGGTCGCGCCGAGCACGGCGCCGGCGCCGAGCACCCGGCGGGCGGCCGCCACCGGCAGGTCCTCCGCGCCGACGTGGCCCCCGGCGGCCTCGACCGCCAGCGCCACGTGCAACCGGTCGTTGACCAGGCACGCCACCCCGTACGGCCGGCACAGCCCGACCACCCGGCTGGCCAGCTCGTACGCCTCCCGATCGGTGGCGTCGTCCTCGACCCGGACCTGGACGACCAGCTCGGCGCGGGCCACCGGCAGGGCGGCGCGCAGCACGGCGAGCGGGTCCCGCCCCGGCCGGGTGTCGGTGATCAGATGCAGTCGTCCCAGGGACGGCACGGCAACTCTCCTCCCTGCGCCGGCATTACCCGGATCAGGTTCGACGGTCGGGGGCTTCCAGCCCCCCTCTCAGCCCGGTGGCACCGGGCTCCCGTGGGTCACTTGCGGCCTACCGTACGACGTGTGTGCGCATCCGCCAAGGGGCGGGTGGGGAATTTCCCACCGACCGTCCCGGATGGAGGACGGGACAGCGGGTGATCTCCCGATCACGTCATGCTGTCCGGATGCCCTCGCCCGCCCGCGTCCCCCGCCGGCTGTCCTTCCTGCCGTTCCGAGGTAGCACGGCCGTCGCCCAAGGACTGTTGACGTGGGCGATGCTCCACGGCCCGGCCTGGCGACGCCTCCTGCCCGACGTGTACGTGCACCGCGACGGCCACCGCCCGGACGACCATCGCATGTGGTGCGACGCGGTGGCGCTACGTCTGCCACCGGGCGCCGCGATCGCAGGGCGCAGCGCGGCCTTCCTGTGGGGCGCCGACCTGCTCGCCCGCTCACCGCGCAGCACGACGTGTGCGACGCCCGGGGCCGCTTCGTCGCGCGGGTGGACCTGGCCTGGCCGGCGCTCCGCGTCGCCGTCGAGTACGACGGGGACCACCACCGGGAGCGGGCGCACTTCCGCCAGGACGTGGCCCGCCTCAACGCCCTCCGCGCGGCCGGCTGGCTCGTCCTCCGCTTCACCGCCGACGACGTCCTCCGCCACCCTCGCGCCACGGTCGCCCTGGTCCGCCAGGCCCTTCGCGAGCGCGCTGCCACCTCCACGTCGCGCTGACCGTCGGTGGAACGCCATGTAGGTCAAACCGGCCCGGACACCTACATGGCGTTCCACCGAGTGGGCGAGAGCACGGGGGCGGGTAGCAGGCTGCCCCGGCAGCCGGAGGACGGGTGCCGGGGCAGCGGAGGTGCGGTGGGTCAGAGGAGGGCGTCGAGGGCGTCGAGGTCCTCGTCGGTGGGCTGCCAGGTACCCGCCTCGGCGTTGGCGCGTACCTGCTCGGGGGTGGTGGCGCCGGCGATCACCGAGGTCACCGCCGGTCGGGCGGCGAGCCCGCCGATGGCCACCTGGAGCATGCTGATCCCGCGCTCGGCCGCGTACGCCTCGATGGCCTCGATGGTGTCCCAGTCGGCGGCGGCAAGGCGCTCGGCGTACCGGCCGCCGCCGGACAGCCGGCTGCCGGCGGGCGGGGCCTCGTTCCGCTTGTACTTGCCGGTGAGCAGGCCGTTCGCCAGCGGGAAGAACGGCAGCATGCCGAGGCCGAACCGCTCGCACGCGGGGATCACCTCGGCCTCGACGCTCCGCTCCAGCAGCGAGTAGTGGTTCTGCGCGGAGATGAAGCGCGTGCGGCCCTGGGAGGAGGCGGTCCAGTCGGCGTCGGCGATCTGCCAGCCGGCGAAGTTCGAGTTGCCGAGGTAGCGCACCTTGCCGGCGGTCACCAGGTCGTCAAGCGCGGCGAGGGTCTCGTCGATCGGGGTGCCCGGGTCGGGCTCGTGCATCTGGTAGAGGTCGATGTGGTCGGTGCCGAGGCGGCGCAGCGACGCCTCGACCGCCCGGGCGATGTAGCGGCGGGCGCCCCGGGCGCCGTGGTCGGGCCCGTTCAGGCCGTGCATGTCCATGCCGAACTTGGTGGCGACCACCACGTCGTCCCGGCGGCCCTTGAGCGCCTGCCCGAGCAGTTCCTCGGAGCCGCCCTGCGGCTCGCCGTAGATGTCGGCGGTGTCGAAGAAGTTGATCCCGGCGTCGAGCGCGGCGTCCACCACCGCCCGGGTGCCGTCGATGTCGAGCTTGCGGCCGAAGTTGTTGCAGCCGATGCCGACGACGGACACCACGAGCCCGGAGTCGCCCAACCGGCGGTAGGTCATCTCAGTCACGAGATCCACCCTATGCCGCTCACCGGCGGGCCACTCCGCCAAGCGCCTCGGCCACCAGCCGCCGGGCGCCGGCCAGGGTCCGCGCCAGCTCCTCAGGGGTACGCCCCACCGCGCCGAGCAGCGCGTGTGCCCGCCGGGCGAAGTCGGGCGGCGCGCCCGGCAGCCGCCCGGCCGAGGCGATCATGCCTTTCTCGTTGACCAGCCAGCGCCCGGCCCGGCCGTGCAGCGCCTGGACCAGCACCCCGACCGCGCGGAACAGGCAGCCGGCCACGTACCCGGCGTCGCCGGCCGCCGCGCCCTTGGCCGCCCCGTCGAGCAGGAAGCCCGCCTCCCAGCCGCCGGCCACCAGGGCCTCCCCCAGCGCGGGCGGGTACGCCTGCGTCCGCTCCCGCAGCGCGGTCAGCTCCCCGGTCGGGTCGCCGAGCACCCGGCCCAGCGCCACCTCCCCCGCGTACGCGTGGGAGTAGAAGCCGAGGGGGTGCCCGGCCTGCGTCCCGACGGTGTAGCGGCCGGCCCGGCACTCCGCCCAGACCTCGTGCACCCGGTCCAGGTCGCGGTAGATCCAGTCCACCGGCACCCCGCCGATGCGCAGCCAGCCGCCGCCGTCGACCCACGGCCCCCAGCCGCCCGGCTCGGTGAGCGCCACCTCGCCGTCGGCGACCGCGCCGGCCAGCGCCCGCAGGGCGGCCAGGTCCAGCGCGCCGCGGTAGTAGAGGCCCAGGTCCCAGTCGGAGTCCGGCCGGTGCTCGCCCCGGGCCCGGCTGCCGCCGAGCGCCACCGCGACCACGCCGTCGACCGCGCACAGCCGGGCGGCCAGCGCCGCGTCGATCACGCCACGTCCCAGACCGGCTCCGGGGTCTCCACCACCTCGCCGTCCCCGCCGAACAGCACGAACCGGTCGAAGGAGCGGGTGAACCACCGGTCGTGGGTGACCGCCACGACCGTCCCCGCGAACGCGGCCAGCCCGGCTTCGAGAGCCTCTGCGGAGGCCAGGTCGAGGTTGTCGGTCGGCTCGTCGAGCAGCAGCAGGGTCGCCCCGGACAGCTCCAGCAGCAGCACCAGGAAGCGCGCCTGCTGGCCGCCGGAGAGGGTGCCGAAGCGCTGGTCGCCCTGGCCGGCCAGCTCGTACCGGGACAGCGCCGCCATGGCCGCGTGCCGGTCCATGCCGGCCCGGTGCTCGTCGCCCCGCCACAGGATGTCGACAAGCGTCTTCGCCATCAGCTCCGGCCGGTCGTGGGTCTGCGAGAAGTGGCCGGGGCGGACCCGGGCGCCGAGGCGTACCCGGCCGTCGTGCGCGACGGGGGCGAGCGCCGCCGCGCCGTCGACCGGGGTGTTGGCCGGGTCCGGGTCGGTGCCGCCGCGGGCGAGCAGGCGCAGGAAGTGCGACTTCCCGGTCCCGTTCGCGCCGAGCACCGCGACCCGGTCGCCGTACCAGAGTTCCAGGTCGAAGGGGTAGGTCAGGCCGTCCAGTTCGAGCTGCTCGGCGACCACCGCGCGCTTGCCGGTCCGCCCGCCGGTCAGCCGCATCCGGATGTCCTGCTCCTTCGGGGGTACGGGCGGCGGCCCGGCCTCCTCGAACTTGCGCAACCGGGTCTGCGCGGCCTGGTAGCGGGAGGCCATCCCGTCGTTGTACGCGGCCTTCTGCTTGTACATCAGCATCAGCTCGCGCAGCTTCTGGTGCTCCTCGTCCCAGCGGCGGCGCAGCTCGTCGAGGCGGGCGTGCCGGGCCACCCGGGCCTCGTGCCAGCTCGCGAAGCCGCCCGGGTGCACCCACGCGCTGCCGCCCTCCACGGCGACCACCCGGTCGGCCGTCTGGGCGAGCAGCTCCCGGTCGTGCGAGACGTAGAGCACCGACTTGCCGGACTCGCGCAGCCGGGCCTCCAGCCACCGCTTGCCGGGCACGTCGAGGAAGTTGTCCGGCTCGTCGAGGAGGAGCACCTCGTCCGGGCCGCGGAGCAGCAGTTCCAGCGCGAACCGCTTCTGCTGGCCGCCGGAGAGGGTCCGCACCGGGCGCTCCCGAGCGGCGTCCCAGGGCAGGTCGAGGACGATGGTGGCGACCGTGTCGAAGAGGACCTCGGCGTCGTACCCGCCGACCTCGCCCCAGGCGGCCAGCGCGTCCGCGTACGCGAGCTGGGCCTTGCCTGCGGCGCTGCTGTACTTGCCGCGGACCTCGGCCGCCCGCATGGCCGCCTCGGTCTCGGCGAGCCTGCGGCCGGCGTCGCGCAGCGCCGGCGGGGCCAGCGACAGCGCCAGGTCGGCGAGGGTCGACTCGTCCCCGATCATGCCGATGAACTGGCGCATCACGCCCAGCCCGCCGGAGCGGGCGACGGTGCCGGCCTTCACCGGCAGGTCGCCGGCGACCATGCGCAGCAGCGTGGTCTTGCCGGCGCCGTTGGGGCCGACGAGCGCCACCTTGGCGCCCTCACCGACCCGGAACGACACGTCGGCGAAAAGCTCCCGGCCGTCCGGGAGGATGTGCCCGACCGCTGCCACGTCCACGTATCCCACGCGGGCATCCTGCCCGAGGGGCGGGCGCGGGCGACACCGGATTACCGGGTGACCCGGAGCACCCGGAAGCCCTTCTGGCTGGCGTGCCGCTCGACCTGCCAGCCCTGCTCGACCAGCCAGCGGTGCAGCGAGTCGCCGCCGAGGTGCCGCGCGACGACCAGCCAGGCCGTCCCGTCCGGGGCGAGCCGGGGCAGCCAGCGCCGCAGCAGCTCGTGCAGTTCCGCCTTGCCGATGTGGATCGGCGGGTTGGACCAGATCTGGGCGAAGCTGAGGTCGGCGGGCACGTCGTCCGGCGCGGCCACCCGGACCCGGTCGGCCGCCCCGACCCGGGCGGCGTTGGTGGCGGTGAGGTCGCGGGCCCGCTGGTTGACGTCGACGGCCCAGACGGTGGCGGCCGGCGCGCAGGTGGCCAGCACGCAGGTGATCGGCCCGAAGCCGCACCCGATGTCGAGCATCGGGCCGGCGGCGTGGGGTGCCGGCAGCTCGGCCTTGCGCAGCAGCACCGCCGTGCCGGGATCGAGCCGGGCGGCGGAGAAGACGCCGCTGGCCGAGGCGAGGGTGTAGTCGCGCCCGGCGACGGAGAACTCGACCTCGCGCGGCTGCGCGGGGGTCGCGGGTTCAGCGGTGAAGTAGTGGTCGCCGGTCACGAGGGGCATTGTCGCACCGCCGGGGAATGGCGCCGGCGACGGTGCGGGCGCAGGGACGCCACGCCGCTGCGCCGGAATATCGCGAAATTACCCCCGAAAGGGACAATGGCCCCTAGTGTAGCCACCATGGTGTATCGGTACGAGTCCGATGAGGACGCCTTCCTGGAGTACCCGCGGCCCGGGTCGGACCCGACCGTGCCCGGCGCCGCGCCGGCTCCACCGGCGGGTCCCTCGCCGTCCCGCTTCCCCACCCCCCCCCTCCCTCCGCCCGGCCCGCCCCCCCCCCCGGCCGTCCCGGCCGCCCCGGCACCCGTCTCTTTTAC
>NZ_JBSSLX010000184.1:0-11512 GCF_053890995.1 Micromonospora sp. I033
GGGTGAGGTCGGCGAAGATGGAGGCGCCGTCGCAGCCCACGTGCAGCGGGTACCAGCGCGGGGTGCCGGGTGGGCGCTGACCGCAGATGCCCTTGAAGGTCTGCACGTCCAGCAGGCGGACGTGGGTCGGGTCGGCCACCGCGTTCACGTGGCGCCACCAGGGGCTCATCACGTGCAGCACGCCGCCCGGGCGCAGCGCCCGGTGGCACTCGTCGAGCAGCGGCAGGAAGTCGATCAGGTGCTCCAGGATGTGCACCGCGAAGAAGACGTCCACCGAGTCGTCGGCCAGCGGCAGCGAGCCGGACAGGTCGGCCACCGCGTTCACCCCGGGCGCCGGGTAGATGTCCAGCCCCAGGTTGCCCGGCCACTGCTTGGTCGCCCCGCAGCCCAGGTCCACCACCACCGGCGCCCGGCCGGCGACGCTCACCCGGCACCAGATGCCGAGCACCCCGGCGAGCCGGCCCACCAGGTCCCGGACCAGCCGCAGCTGGGCCGGGTCGGCGACCGCGCCGTCGAGGTGGGCGACGCCCCGGTCGAAGCGCACCTCGACGGTCAGGCCGCGCAGCCGCTCGTCGTGCCGGGCCAGATCGGCCCACGCCTCGGCGAGGAAGCCGTCGACCTCCCGCAGCCGCTCGCCCGACAGTGCGGATTGCGCGATCGCCACCATGCGCCACCTCCGGGCGGCGCGATACCCGCATCCCCGCCCGATATGCCTGGCCTGCCCGAGTCCCGGCCACTCGCTGCCCGGAAACCGGCACCGGGCGGTTGATCCACTCCACCTCGCCGAGCATCCGGCATCCGGCGATGGCGCCACATCGGCGAGCTGGAGTGGATCAGGGAAGGGTCGGCGGTCAGCCGGCGATGGTGCGGCGGGCGGTGCGGGAGCCGCGCATCCGCTGGCGCGGCTGCGGTGCGGCCGCCTTCGGCCGTTTGAGGTGGTAGCGGTGCAACTCGTTGTTGCCGGGCAGCGACGGATCCTCGCTCATCGCGACCAGTTCCCAGCCCTGGTCACCGGCCCGGTTCAGGTGGGCCAGCGCGGTGTCGCCGTACGGCGTGACGTCGATCATGGAGCCGTCCGGGCCGTACCAGATGAAGACGACCTCCCACCCGATGTCGGTGGTGGCGGCCTGGCGGCGGCGGACCAGCAGCGCGTACTCCCACTTGAGCATGGAGTCATTCTCACCCCGCGCGACCGGGTCGGCACGGATCAATCCTCGGCAATCCGTCCGTCCGCCACCCGCAGCCGCCGGTTGACGCTCACCGCGTCCAGCATCCGCCGGTCGTGGGTCACCAGCAGCAGGGTTCCCGGATAGCCGGCCAGGGCCGATTCGAGCTGCTCGATGGCCGGCAGGTCCAGGTGGTTGGTCGGCTCGTCGAGCACCAGCAGGTTCACCCCGCGCCCCTGGAGCAGGGCCAGCGCGGCCCGGGTCCGCTCGCCGGGGGAGAGGGTGGCCGCCGGCCGCAGCACGTGGTCGGCCCGGAGGCCGAACTTGGCCAGCAGCGTCCGCACGTCCGCCGGGTTCAGCTCGGGTACGGCCGCGCCGAACGCGTCCAGCAGCGGCTGGTCGCCGAGGAAGAGCCCGCGGGCCTGGTCCACCTCGCCCACCACCACGCCCGGGCCCAGCGCGGCGTGCCCCTCGTCCAGTGGCAGCCGGCCGAGCAGCGCGGCCAGCAGGGTGCTCTTGCCGGAGCCGTTCGCCCCGGTGATCGCCACCCGGTCGGCCCAGTCGATCTGGAGGTCCACCGGGCCGAGGGTGAAGTCGCCGCGGCGTACCACGGCGCCCCGGACCGCGGCCACGACGGCGCCGGCGCGGGGCGCGGCGGCGATCTCCATCCGCAGCTCCCACTCCTTGCGCGGCTCCTCCACCACCTCCAGCCGCTCGATCAACCGCTCGGTCTGCCGGGCCTTGGCGGCCTGCTTCTCGGTGGACTCGGAGCGGAACTTGCGGCCGATCTTGTCGTTGTCGGTGGCCTTGCGCCGGGCGTTCTTCACGCCCTTCTCCATCCAGGCCCGCTGTGTCCGGGCCCGTGCCTCCAGCTGGGCCCGGGTGCCGGCGTACTCCTCGTACTCCTCGCGGGCGTGCCGCCGGGCCACCTCGCGCTCCTCCAGGTAGGCCGCGTAGCCGCCGCCGAAGTGGTTGACCTGCCCCTGGTGCAGGTCCAGCTCCACCACCCGGGTGACCGTCCGGGTGAGGAACTCCCGGTCGTGGCTGACCAGCACCGTGCCGGCGCGCAGCCCGGTGACGAAGCGTTCCAGCCGGTCCAGGCCGGCCAGGTCCAGGTCGTTGGTGGGCTCGTCGAGCAGGAAGACGTCGTACCGGCTGAGCAGCAGCGAGGCCAGCCCGGCCCGGGCCGCCTGGCCGCCCGAGAGGCCGGTCATCGGATGGTCGAGGTCGACGCGGAGGCCCAGCTCGGCGGCGACCTGCTCGGCCCGCTCGTCCAGGTCCGCCCCGCCCAGGTCCAGCCAGCGCTCCAGCGCCGTGGCGTACGCGTCGTCCGCGCCCGGCGCCCCGGCGGTCAGCGCCTCGGTGGCGGCGTCCAGCGCGGCCTGCGCCGCGGTCACCCCGGTGCGCCGGGCCAGGAAGCCCCGGACCGTCTCGCCCGGCCGGCGATCCGGCTCCTGCGGCAGGTAGCCGACGGTGGCGGCGGGCGGGTTCAACGCCACCGAGCCCTGCTCCAGCGGCTGGAGCCCGGCCAGGGTGCGCAGCAGGGTGGACTTCCCGGCGCCGTTCACCCCGACCAGCCCGACCACGTCGCCCGGCGCGACCACGAGGTCCAGGTCGGCGAAGAGGAGGCGGTCGCCGTGCCCGGCGGTGAGGTCCTTGGCGATCAACGTGGCGCTCATGAGGAGATCGAGCCTACCGGCGCGGGCACCCGCGGCGAATCGGATGACCCGGGCTCGGGGCGCGACCGAGGTGAGGAAGACTCACAGCCGTGGTGACCACTCTGGCGATCGACTGCGGGGGCGGCGGGATCAAGGCCTCGGTCCTGGACGCCGCGGGGACGATGCGGGCCCGGCCGCTGCGCGTCCCCACGCCGTACCCGCTGCCGCCGGCCCTGTTCGTCAAGACGCTGCTGGATCTCGGCGGCCGGCTGCCCGCGGCGGACCGGCTCACCGTCGGGATGCCCGGCATGATCCGGCACGGCGTGGTGGTGGCCACCCCGCACTACGTGACCCGCTCCGGCCCGCGCAGCCGGGTGGATCCCGGGCTGGTCGCCGAGTGGTCCGGGTACGACGCGCGCACCGCCCTGGCCGAGGCGTTCGGCATCCCGGCGCTGGTACTCAACGACGCCGAGGTGCACGGCGCCGGAGTGGTCGCCGGGACCGGCTGCGAGCTGGTGCTGACCCTCGGCACCGGGCTGGGCAGCGCCCTCTTCGACGGCGGGGTGCTCGCCCCGCACCTGGAGCTGTCGCACGCCCCGGTGCGCTGGAACACCACCTACGACACGTACGTCGGGGAGCCGGAACGGCGCCGGCTCGGCGACGCGTTCTGGTCCCGGCGGATCCGGCAGGTGGTGGAGGGCCTGCGGCCGGTCTTCCGCTGGGACCGGCTCTACCTCGGCGGGGGCAACTCCCGGCTGATCCGGCCGGAACAACTGGCCCGGATGGGCGACGACGTCGTGGTCGTCCCGAACACTGCCGGAATCGTCGGTGGTGTCCGGGCCTGGGAACTGGTCGGCGACCGGTACGACCCGACTCCCTGAGCGATCACGCCCGAAGGAACACTCGCGGTACGGCCGGTGTTGTGCCAGCGTCGGAGAAAGCGCTGGCGCGACACGAGGAGGTGGGTCAGTGGATCTTCTGGCGGACTACCGGCGGGCGACCATGTTCTTCGAAGCGGGTGACCCGACCGGAGCGGCCCGGCTGCTCGAACCGATCGTCGAGGCCGAGCCCGGCAACTCCTCGGTACGGCAGCTGCTGGCCCGCGCGTACTTCCAGTCGGCCCAGCTCAACCGGGCCGAGGAGCAGCTGCGCGAGCTGGTCGACCGGGACCCGAGCGACCACTACGCGCACCACGTGCTGGGCCGGACGCTGGAGCGGATGAACCGCCCCGTCGACGCGCTGCGGCACCTGCGCATCGCGGCCGCCATGTACTCGACCAACGCCGACTACACGGCGGCACTGCGCCGGGTGGAGGGCAAGGTCGGCGGTCGCTGACGGTTGACGCCGAAGGGCAGCCCTGCCGGGCTGCCCTTCGGCGTACCTACGATGGGTTGGTGAAGCTCAAGCTCGATCTCCACGACATCTACAACCGGGGCTACGAGATCGACCGTGCCCTGCGGGACATCATGAACGAGGCGGTGGCGAAGAAGGCCAGCATGGTGGAGATCATCCCCGGCAAGGGCTCCGGCCAGCTCAAGAAGAAGGTGCTGCGCTTCCTCGACCAGAAGGACGTCAAGCAGCTCTACCACCGGGTCGAGAAGGACTCGAAGAACTTCGGCCGCCTCTTCGTCCACTTCCGCTGGAAGTAGTGGGGTCGTCTCTGATCACCGGAGACAGCTGCGGAGAACCGACCGGACGCTGAGCAGTCCGATGGCGGCCACCGAGATCGCGATCATCGGAAGGCTGACGAACAACATCGAGACGAACACCAGGCCGGGGTCCGTTCCCTCGATCCCCGCACTGTCTCGGTACACCCAGGCAAGGGCGGCCACCCAGGCGACTGTCATCGCCGCGTTGACCGCCACCGAGCCGTACCAGGCCCATCGTCGTCCGGGTGCCAGGCGAGCAGCCGACAGGACGGCCAGGCCGCTGAGCGACAGCCCTCCGGCGATGAACCACAGGTCGCTCCAGTAGGCCGGACGGGACCTGGGCGCGATCAGTATGACCACGTCGAACAGCGCCGCGAGGCCGACTGGTGCCGCCTGAAGGAACGTGATGGCCCGGGCCACCTGAGCCTGCCACGGCAGCGACCACCCACCTGTCATGGATCTATTCATGCCGGTGGGAGTCTCGCCGCCGTCGCGCCGTGGTAACAGGATGGCGTTGGTCGATCTGACGGCAGGCCCGAGGTGGGGATTCGGTCCGGTCCCGTCCCTGTTCGCTGCTAGCGTCGAAGCGCGGCCAGGGGACGCTGCACGGAGGAGATGGTCCGGCTGTGTTCGACGGATTCGAAGAATTCGACATCCCCACGTCCGGTGCGACGATCCACGGACGTCGCGGCGGAAGCGGGCCTCCCGTCCTGCTCCTGCACGGCATTCCCGAGACGCACCTCATGTGGCATCGCGTAGCGCCGCGGCTCGCCGAGGATTTCACGGTGGTCGTCACGGACCTGCGGGGCTGGGGCGACAGCGGCAAGCCGCCGAGCACCGCCGATCACGAGCCGTACAGCATGCGCGCCCTCGCCCGCGACCAGGTCGAGGTCATGCGGAGTCTGGGCCATGAGCGTTTCCACCTCGTCGGCCACGATCGCGGGGCCCGTTGCGCCTACCGTCTCGCGCTCGATGAACCCGCCGTCGTCACTCGGCTGGCCGTCCTGGACGTCGTTCCCGTCGGCGACGTCTACGACCGTGCCGACAGGGCGTTCAGCCTGTCCTACTGGGTCTGGTCCTTCCTGGCGGCGCCGGCGCCGGTGCCGGAGCGGTTCATCGACGCGGCGCCCGCCGTGCTCGTCGACTTCATGCTCGACACCTGGCCTGAGGTGAAGGACGTGTTCCCCGCCGAGGTGCGTGCCGCGTACGTCAAGCAGTTCAGCGACCCCGCCACGGTCCACGCGATCTGCGAGGAGTTCCGCGCGGCCGCGACGGTGGACTACCAGCAGGACGAGGCGGACCGGGGAAACCGGAGGATCAATTGCCCGGTGCTGTTCCTCTGGAGCCAGCGGGGCCAGGTCGCGAAGCTGTACGACGACCCGCTCCGCATCTGGCGGGAGTGGGCGGACGACGTGCGCGGCGGGCCCGTCCCGGTCGGGCACTTCATTCCGGAAGAGGCCCCCGAGCAGACCACGGAGCAGCTCCTGGATTTCCTGCGGTAGGCGCGGAAGGAGTTCAGTCGGTGCAGCAGCCGTCCGCGCAGCCCGAGAGCTGGCCGGTCTCCGCGACCGGGAGCGGCGCGCAGTCGTCGCAGTGCTCGCCGCGCCAGGCCTCCCGGCCCTCCTTCACCGCGACCGCGGCGATGACGAGCGCGGCGATCGGGTCGGCCCACGACCAGCCCCAGGCGGCGTTGACGACCAGGCCGACGAGCAGCACCGCCGACAGGTAGGTGCACAGCATGGTCTGGGTGGAGTCCGCCAGGACGGTGGCCGAGCCGAGTTCCCGGCCGGTGCGCCGCTTGGCCCGTACGAGCAGTGGCATCACGATCAGCGAGGTGACCGCGATGCCGATGCCGACCGGGCTCTGTTCGGCCTCGCCGCCGGTCAGCAGCGACCGCAGGGCGTCGACGGTCACCCAGGCGGCCAGGGCGAAGAACGACACGGCGATCAGTCGCAGTGCCCGCCGTTCCCGGTCCTCCGGCCCCCGGGAGCGGAACTGCCAGATCACCACCGCCGCGCTGGAGACCTCGATCAGGGAGTCGAGGCCGAAGCCGAGCAGCGCCGTGGACGACGCCGCCGCGCCGGCGGCGAGCGCGACCACGCCTTCGAGCAGGTTGTAGCCGGCGGTGGCGTAGGCCAGCCACAGGCTGCGGCGGGACAGCGCCGCGCGACGATCCGGGGTCAGCAGCGACACGCTCACGCCGCCGCCCCGGCGGCAGGTCCGGCCGGGGTGCCGTAGACCGGGCACAGGGCGACCGCGTCACCCGTGGCGGCCAGGACCTGTTCGGCCGAGCGCAGCAGGTCCAGCAGTTCGGGCCGGGTGAGCGCGTACCGCGACTGGCGGCCCTCGACCCGGTAGTCGATCAGGCCGCAGTCACGGAGGCACGCCAGATGCCTCGACACCGTCGACTGCGCCAGGCCCAACTCGCCGGTCAGGTCGACCACCCGGGCCTCGCCGGACGCGAGCCGGCGCAGGATCGCCAGGCGGGTCGGATCGCCGAGGGACCGGAACAGTGCGACGGCCGGAGCCAGCCCGGGGGGACAACCAATCGCCATGGCGCGATGATAGCCGGATTCAACGATGGGAAAGTGAGAACCCGGGAATGCCGATCGGGGGACGGGTCGCCGCGGCGCGACCGATAATCCTCGGGGACGCAGCGTCGCCCGCGACCTGGCGTCGACGGGCGGCGGGGAGGCCGGGCATGACCAGCGGAGGCAGCAGCGAGCTGGTGCGCCGGCCGAACGGGTCCACCCGGGCCACCCTGCTGGAGCTGCTCTTCGACGTCGTCTTCGTGGCGGCGCTGGCGCTGGTCTCGATGCTGATCGCGGAGCGGGGCTCGTGGAGCGGCGTCGCGCCGGTCGTGATCATGCTGATGGCGGTCTGGTGGACCTGGTCGATCACCTCGACCACCACCGACTTCTACGACCCGGACCAGCGACCGATCCAGGCCATTCTGATGGTGACCATGCTCGGTGCCGTGGTGACGGCGGCGGCGCTGGCCGCCGACTCGCACGCGCTCGTCTTCGCGGTCGGCTACGTGACCCCGCACCTGGTGCGGGGGGTGGTTCTGGTGACCGTGCTGCACCAGCACCGGCACCTGGCCGAGCAGCGGGCCGCCCGCTTCCTCTTCTGGTTCGTGATTTCCAGCTTCTTCTGGATCGGCGGGGCGCTGCTGCCGGACGGGTGGCCGTTGACGCTGTGGGCCCTCGCGGTGACGATCGACTACGTCTCGGCCGCGGCGCGTTACCCGACGCCCGGTCTCGGCCGGGTGCCGTTCGGGCAGTACGAGAAGACGACCGAGCACCTGGGCGAGCGCTACCAGCAGTTCGTCATCCTGGCGCTCGGCGACGTCATCCTGGTGCCGACGCTGGAGATCAGCACCGCGGAGTTCACCCTGCCCCGGTCGGCCGCCTTCCTGGCGGCCTTCGCCACCATGCTGCTGCTCTGGCAGGTCTACGTCCTGGGGGCCGGCGCCATCGTGCGGACCTCGGCCCCGCGGGTGCTCCGCCGGGCGACCCGGCTGGCGCCGTACACCCACCTGGTCATGTTGACCGGCATCGTGTGCACCGCCGCCGCGGCCGACCTGGTCGTCGAGCGGCCCACCGGCGACACGCCGGGGCGGTGGATCGCGCTGATCCTCGGCGGGCCCGCGCTCTTCCTGCTCGGGCGCACCCTGTTCACCTACCGGATCGTCGGCACGATCCCGTGGCACCGGGTGTTCTGGCTGCTGCTCCTGCTGGCCGCGATGCCGTGGGTGGGCGGCTGGCCCCCGGTGCTGGTCACCAGCCTGGTCGTGCTGATGCTGGCGGGGGTGGTGACCGGGGACGCCATGGGCAGCCGGCTGACCCGGCCCCTGATGCGGGGACGGCCCGGCTGATCCCGCTCAGCCGAGCGGCGGTGCTTCCTCACCCAAATAGTTGCCCGGAGTAACTGATTGCCCGGCAGCAAGGACAGAGCTGGTTGATCTAAGGTCTCCTGACCCGCTGACCGTGGCCCCTGGGCGATCCCCCGGGGGCCACACCGCTCGCCACCGGCGGCGTCAGCCTTCCCTGCGCACCCGGTAGGCGAGGTGGGTCACACCGTTGCCCTGGACGACCCCGGTCGGACCCTCCAGCTGGACGGGTGCGATCCCCAGGTCGGCGAAGAGCGGGATGCCGTCGCCGAGCAGGACCGGGACGAGATCCACGTGGACCTCGTCGAGCAGGCCGGCCTCCAGCACCTGCGTGGCGATGGTGCCGCCGTTGACGCCGACCTCCTTGTCGCCGGCGATGGCCTTCGCCCGGTCGATCGCGGCCTCGATGCCGTCGGTGACGAACACGAACGAGTCGCCCTCCCGGTCCCAGCCCTCCGGCACGTGGTGCGTGACCACCACCACCGGCACGTTCATCGGGTGCCGGCCGCCCCAGCCGTTGGTCATGTCGAAAAGCCGCCGGCCGACGACGAGCGCTCCGGTGCGCTCGGTCAGCGCGCGCAGGTGTTCCGCGCTCGCCGCCGACGTGCGGAAGGTCATCTCAGGGTTGGCCGTCGGCGTCTCCACGTCGCCGTTGCCGTACCACTGGAAGAGGTGTTCGAACCCACCGTGGGACGCGTCGGCGATGTAGCCGTCCAGCGACATGGTGGCTCCGGTGGTCACCTTCGTCATTGCTCTGCTCCTCGGGATCGTGAACGTGTTCCTCACCCGGGAGTAGAAGCTGGGCCGCCTCCCTCGACATCCGTCCCGAACTTTTTTCCGCGGCCGGCTACCGGGGATAGGTCCGGGCCACCGCCAGCATCTCCGAGCTGTGCGAGCCCACCACGCCGACGTCCGCGGGCCGGGCCCGGAAGCCGGGCAGCCCGCCCAGCCCGTCGCTGGCGTCCATCGCGCGCAGGTTCACCTGCCCCGCCTTCGGCGCCAGGGTCAGGGTGACCTCCACGCCCTCGGGCGGCGGGGCGTGGAAGACGACGCCGAAGCCCCACCGGCCGTCGCGGGCCTTGACCGGCACGTCCCGCCCGGCCACCGTGGCCGAGCGGACCTCGGCGGTGGCCGTGTCCACGTGCAGGGTCAGCAGGCGGACCGGCCGCTGGGGCACCACCCGGACCCGCAGCACCCGCTGGTCGCCGGAGCGGGTGTCGGAGAGCGTCTCCAGCTTCGGGGCGGGCAGGTTCGCCGCCTGCGCCGGCCCGGCCCGCAGCTCGCCGTCACCCAGCCCCGGGAAGTCGTCGGCCACGGAGACGCTGTCGTCGACGTAGCCGTCGGTCCAGGGCTGCGGGTCCTCCTCGTGGCTGAGCCACTGAGCCTTGCCGGTGCCCGTGTCGAGGGCGTACATGAGGTGAGTCGGCACGGGGTGGGCGGCGTCGAAGCGGTCGACGGACAGGCCGACTCCGGCGAGCACCACGGCGGCGAGCGCGGCGGCGCCGGCCGGCAGCGTGCCGAGCCGGCGGGCCCGGAGCGCCACCAGGCCGCGCTGGCCGCCGGCCTGCGGGTGCAGCAGGTCCACCACGGGCAGCGCGGCCAGGCCGAGCAGCACCGCGAAGAGCGCCGCCACGCCGCCCATGCCCATGCCGAGCGCGGGGAAGAGCAGCACCACCGTGGGCAGCAGGATCACCACGGCCACCGCGCCGGCCAGGGTCACCGCGACCACCGGCCAGGGCCCGTCCCGCCGGGTGGCCAGCGCCGCCAGGCCGGCCACCGCGCCGGCCAGGGCGGGCAGGGTGGTCAGGTACGCCCCACCGGGCACCAGCAGGGCGAGCAGCACCCCGAACAGGGCCAGCCAGACCAGCCCGCCGAAGGCCAGGGCGGCCGGGCCGAACCGGCGGCGGGTCAGCGCGTACCAGGCGAACAGGATCGCGGCGGCGAGCGCCACCACGGCAAGCCGGTACCAGACCGGGCGGTAGGGGTCGAGCAGTTCGGCGTAGCCGGGGTGGACCGTGGTGATCGCGGTCCAGAGCAGCCACGCGCCCAGCGGGGCGGCGACGACCGGCACCAGGGCCAGCCCCACGCCGGCCGCCAGCCGCCCGGCGGTGGCCCGGCCGCGCCGGCGCAGCAGCCAGCCGAGCGCGCCGACCGCGAGCAGGGCGGCCAGCGCCAGCGGCAGGGTCAGCCACCCGGGATAGCGGACCAGGCCGCCGGGCACCGGGAAGTAGGTGTCGTCGTGGCCGGAACGCAGGTCGCGCAGGTCGGTCCGGCCGAACTCGCGGGCCAGGCCGAGGGCGTTGTCGCCGTGCATCTGGAGGCTGCCCCGGTTCATCGCCGCCGGCACGTCGAGCGGGGTGTGGTAGACCGCGCCCCCGTCGATGTACGCCGAGTTCAATCCGACGAAGCGCTGGTCGAGGAAGGCGGTGAAGTCGGTGTCGTTGGGCAGCGCCCGGTAGATCTCCACCGCGAACGAGGTGCCCACCGGGTGCGGGGCGGCCCGACCGAAGGCCTCCACCAGCTTCGCGTTGTTCCGGGACGTCTCGAACATGATCACCGGACCGGTGGAGCCGCGTGCCTCCAGGTTGAGCACCACGCCGCCGTCGGCGGCCAGCGGGTGGTCGGCGGCGAAGCCGGCGGCCCCGCAGAGGCACGCCTCCTCCGCGTCGGTGAGCACGAGCACCACGTCGTTGCGGGGGCGCGGGCCGGCGGTCAGCGCCCGGGCCACCTCCAGGATGGCGGACGTGCCGGCCGCGTCGTCGTTGCCGCCCGGCCCGGACTGCACCGAGTCGTAGTGGGCCACCAGGAAGACCCGCCCGGTGGGGTCGGTGCCGGGCAGCCGGGCCACCACGTTGCGGACCCGGGCCAGGGCCGCGCCGCCGGCCGCCCCGCTGAGCTGCCCGGCCTCCGGGGCCACCGTGTCCTGCACCTCGGTCTCCAGGCCCAGCCCGCGCAGCACACCCACGATGTGCTCCCGGACCTGGTCGTTGGCGGCGCTGCCGGCCACGTGCGGCCGCGCCGCGATGACCTTGACGTTCTGGTACGCCCGCTCGGCGCTGAACGCGTCCGCGGGTGCGTCGGCGGGGCGCGGCGCCGGGGTGGCCAGGTCGACCAGGACGCCGGCGCCGACGGCGAGCAGCGCGGCCC
>NZ_JBSSLX010000185.1:0-11498 GCF_053890995.1 Micromonospora sp. I033
GCGGGCCCGGCCAGTCCCACGGGACCGACGGCAGCGAGGGCCCGTACGGCGCGCTGGTCTCCACCGGCTCGGCCCGGATCGCGCTGACCTTCGACGACGGGCCCGACCCGCAGTGGACCCCGCAGGTGCTCGCCCTGCTGAAGGAGTACGGCGTGAAGGCCACCTTCTGCGTGGTCGGCGAGAACGTGGAGACCCACCCGGACCTGGTCCGGTCGATCGCGGCGGACGGGCACACCCTCTGCAACCACTCCTGGAACCACGACATCACCCTCGGCCGGCGCTCCCCCGACGCGATCCGGGACGACCTGCTCCGCACCAACGACGCGATCCGGGCGGCGGCGCCCGGGGCGCGGATCGCGTACTTCCGGCAGCCGGGCGGCGCCTGGACGTACCCGGTGGTGTCGGTCAGCGAGGAGCTGGGCATGACGCCGCTGCACTGGGCGGTGGACCCGACGGACTGGCAGGCGCCCGGCGCCTGGCGGATCACCGAGACGGTCATGGCGCAGACCGCGCCGGGCTCGATCGTGCTCCTGCACGACGCGGGCGGCGACCGCTCCGGCACGGTCGAGGCGTTGCAGGCGTTGCTCCCCCAGCTGCTGAGCCGGTTCCAGCTGGAGGCGCTGCCCACCGGCACCACGTGACCACCGCCACCGTCCGGTGCCCGCGTCCGGCATGATCGGCGGCTCGCCGGCCGCTACGGTGGCGGGATGAGCAGCACCGCGCCGACCGCCGACCGTGTCGCCCGCGCCGACCGGCTGGCGCCGGTCGAGGTCGCCGAGGTGCTGGCGCTGGCCCGCGCCGCCGGCGACGCGGACGGCGCGGACCCGCTCGACGAGCACGTGCTGCTCCGGCTGCGCGACCCGCAGGCGCCCGCCGTGCACCTCACCGCCCGGGCCGCCGACAACACCCTGACCGGGTACGCCCACCTCGACACCACCGACCCGGCGGACGGGATCGGCGTGGAGCTGGTGGTGCATCCGGCGCACCGGCGGCGCGGCACCGGCCGGGCCCTCGCCCGGGGCGTGCTGGCCGCCGCCGCCGGACCGCTGCGGGCCTGGGCACACGGTGACCACCCGTCGGCCGCCGCACTCGCGGTCGACCTGGGCTTCACGCGCGCCCGGGTGCTCTGGCAGCTGCGTCGCCCGCTGGCCGCCGCGCTGCCCGAGCCCGCCCTGCCCGAGGGCGTGCGGCTGCGCGCGTTCCGCCCCGGCGAGGACGACGACGCCTGGCTGGCGGTCAACAGCGCCGCCTTCGCCCAGCACCCCGAGCAGGGCCGGTGGACCCAGGCGGACCTGCGGCTACGCCTCACCGAGCCGTGGTTCGACCCGGCCGGCTTCCTGCTCGCGGAGGACACGGCCACCGGCCGGCTGCTCGGCTTCCACTGGACCAAGGTGCACGAGCGCCCCGGCTCGGCCCGGATCGGCGAGGTCTACGTGCTCGGCGTGGACCCGTCCGCGCACCGCGGCGGGCTCGGCCGGGCTCTCACCACCGCCGGCCTGGCCTACCTGCGGGACCGGCGCGGGCTGGACCGCGTGATGCTCTACGTGGACGAGTCCAACACCGGCGCGGTGGCGCTCTACGAGCGGCTGGGCTTCGCCCGCTGGTCGGCGCACGTCAACTACCAGCTCGGCTGACGCCTCCTCTTCGCCCGCACATCGGTCACGGCCGGGTCACGCGATGGACTCGGCCGGGTAACGGGTGCCCGGAAAAATCGTACTATTAGCGATAGTGGCCCGCGAGTTCACGAAATGGACAACGGACCCTCAGGCTACGGCCACCCGGTCGGCCGTGCCTGTTCATCTTCCGTTCACTTCCGACCGGCGAACCGTCTACCTGGCACTTCTACCTTTCGTGTCAGCCGGTCAGCGCCGGCACCCGGGAGACCGGGCGACCTGACCAAAGACGTGAAGGGAAACCCCTCAGGTGAAGCTCCAGCGGCACGGCGCCATCGCCTGCCTCGCTCTTACCGCGGTGCTCGGTCTCAGCGCCTGCGGCTCGGACAACAACGAGTCGACCGGCACCTCCGCCTCCGGCTCCGCCGCCGCGGCCGACTGCGGCAAGGGCACGCTGAACGCGCAGGGCTCCTCCGCGCAGAAGAACGCCATGTCCGAGTGGATCAAGGCGTACCAGCAGAAGTGCGCCGGCACCACGATCAACTACGAGCCCACCGGCTCGGGCGCCGGCATCCAGGCCTTCATCGCCGGCACCGCCGACTTCGCCGGCTCCGACTCCGCGCTCAAGCCGGAGGAGCAGCCGCAGGCGGACGCCAAGTGCAGCGGCGGCCAGGCGCTCAACCTGCCGATGGTCATCGGCCCGGTAGCGATCGTCTACAACGTCAGCGGCGTGGACAACCTCCAGCTCACCCCGGCCACCCTGGCGAAGGTCTTCGCCGGCAAGGTGACCAAGTGGGACGACCCGGCCATCAAGGCCGACAACCCGGACGCGAAGCTGCCGTCCACCGCGATCCAGGCGGTGCACCGCTCCGACGAGTCGGGCACCACCGACAACTTCACCAAGTACCTGTCCAAGACCGCCGAGTCCGACTGGACCTTCGGCAACGCCAAGGCCTGGAAGGCCCCCGGCGGCGTCGGCGCGGCCAAGTCCGACGGTGTGGCCAGCAAGGTGAAGAGCACCGACGGCACCATCAGCTACGTCGAGTGGTCGTACGCCGAGAACGGTGGCCTGAAGAAGGCCAAGGTCAAGAACGGCGCCGGTGAGTTCACCGAGCTGACCGCCGAGTCGGCCGGCAAGACCATCGCCGGGGCCAAGATCGAGGGCCAGGGCAACGACCTCAAGATGTCGATCGACTACAAGACCACGGAGGCCGGGGCGTACCCGATCGTCCTGGTGACCTACGAGATCGTCTGCAGCAAGGGCCTCGCGGCCGACAAGCTGCCGCTGGTCAAGGGCCTGCTGAGCCACGCCGCCAGCGCCGAGGGCCAGCAGGACCTGGTCGAGCTGGGCTACGCCCCGCTGCCCGACTCGGTCCGCGCCAAGGTCGAGACCGCCGTCAAGAGCCTCTCCTGACCCGCTGACCGACACACCTCCACTACCCCGAAGCGAGCGAGCAGATGGGTGACACCCCTCACCGCTCGGCGCACGCCGGCACCGGCGGGACCCGCGTGGCAACGAGCCACGACCGGCCCGCCGGTGCCTCGGCGCGTGTGGCCGAGCCCTCCGGCATCCCTGGCATGCCCGACAACGGTCTGGGTGGCGGCGGCGGGCTGCCCCGGGCCCGGGCCTTCGGCGCGGAACGGGCGTTCCGTGGCCTGACCCTGGCCGCCGGCACGACCGTCCTGGTGGTCATCGCCGCCATCGCGATCTTCCTGATCGCCAAGGCCGTGCCGGCCCTGCGGGACAACACCGAGTCCTTCTGGACCTTCGAGGGCTGGTTCCCGAACGACGACCCGCCGAAGTTCGGCATCGGCGCGCTCGCCTTCGGCACCGTGCTCACCGCGCTGCTCGCCCTGCTCATGGCGGTGCCGGTGGCGCTGGGCATCGCCCTCTACCTGTCGCACTACGCCCCGCGCCGGCTGGGCAACGCCCTCGGCTTCCTGATCGACCTGCTGGCCGCCGTGCCCAGCGTGGTCTTCGGGCTCTGGGGCCGGGACTACTTCGCCCAGCCGGTCGCCGACCTGTCGGCCTGGCTGCACACGTACTTCGGCTGGATCCCGATCTTCGGCGACGGCCCGTACGGCAACTCGATCCTGCTCGGTTCGGTGGTGCTGGCCATCATGGTGCTGCCGATCGTCACCTCGCTCTCCCGCGAGGTGTTCCGGCAGACCCCGACCGCCAACGAGGAGGCCGCCCTCGCACTGGGCGCCACCCGTTGGGAGATGGTCCGCACCGCCGTCCTGCCCTACGGCCGGCCGGGCGTGATCGCCGCGGTGATGCTGGGCCTGGGCCGGGCGCTCGGCGAGACCATCGCCCTGGCGCTGACCCTCGGCTCCACCTACGCGATCTCGTTCAACATCCTCCAGAGCGGCGGCAACTCGATCGCCGCGAACATCGCGAACCGGTTCGCCGAGGCGAACGACACCGGCCGGGGCGCGCTGATCGCCTCCGGCCTGGTGCTCTTCGCGATCACGCTGATCGTCAACATCACCGCGCGGGCGATCATCTACCGCCGCCGCGAGTTCACGGAGTCTGCGGCGTGAGCGCGAGGAGTGAGCCGGGGTTGCGAGCCCCGCAGTCGCGAACTGAAGGAAGCCCAGCATGACCACCACCGTCACCTCCCACCGCCCGCAGCCGCCGGCCCAGCCGGTCACGCTGCGGGCCCGGCGACTCCCGGCGTACGCCGCGCCCGTCATCGCCGTCGGGGCCCTGCTGGCCGCGGCGGGCGTCGTGTACGGCGCCGGCATCGGCGGCCCGGTCCTGGTCGTGGTCGTCGGCGCGCTGCTCTACCTGGCCGGCCTCTACGCCGCCGCGAACGCGGTGGAGGGCCGCCGGGCCGCCCGCAACCGCACCTGGAGCGCGCTCATCCACTCCGCCTTCGTGCTGGCGGTGCTGCCGCTGGCCTCGGTGGTCTGGACGCTGGTCAGCAAGGGCTCCGAGCGGCTGGACGGTAACTTCTTCGGCACCTCGATGAACAACATCGGGGCCCGGGACGCCAACGGCGGCGCCTACCACGCCATCGTGGGCACCCTGGAGCAGGTCGGCATCGCCACGCTGATCACCGTCCCGCTCGGCGTGCTCTGCGCGATCTACGTGGTCGAGTACGGCCGGGGCCGGTTCGCCTTCACGATCCGCTTCTTCGTGGACGTGATGACCGGCATCCCGTCGATCGTGACCGGCCTGTTCGTGCTGGCCTTCTGGGTGCTCGTCGTCTCGCCGTGGTTCAACGACGGCCGGCCGGGCTTCTCCGGCTTCGCCGCCGCGCTGGCGCTGAGCGTGCTGATGCTGCCGACCGTGGTCCGCTCCACCGAGGAGATGCTCCGCCTCGTGCCGGCCCCGCTGCGCGAGGGCGCGTACGCCCTCGGCGTGCCGAAGTGGAAGACCATCCTGCGGGTCGTGCTGCCGACCGCGCTGCCCGGCATCGTCACCGGCATCATGCTCGCCGTCGCGCGGGCGGCCGGCGAGACCGCGCCGGTGCTGCTCGTGGCCGGCGGCGGCGCCGCGATCAACTTCAACCCGTTCGAGAACAACCAGTCGTCGCTGGCTCTCTTCGTCTACCAGCAGGCCGGCGAGGCCTCGAAGTACTCGCCGGCGCGGGCGTGGACCGCGGCGCTGACCCTGGTCGCCCTCGTCCTCATCCTGACCGTCGCGGCGAAGTTGCTGGCCCGCCGCAACCGGCTCGGCCGATGAACCCCGGAGGTACCACCACCATGGCCAAGCGCATCGAAGCCACCGACGTCACCGCCTACTACGGCGGGTTCAAGGCGATCGAGAACATCAGCCTGACCGTCGAGCCGAAGACCGTCACCGCCCTGATCGGGCCGTCCGGCTGCGGCAAGTCCACCTTCCTGCGGTCGATCAACCGGATGCACGAGGTGCTCCCGGGGGCCCGGGTCGAGGGCAGCCTGACCATCGACAACCAGGACATCTACGACCGGGACGTGGACGTCACCGCGGTCCGCCGGATGATCGGCATGGTCTTCCAGCGGCCGAACCCGTTCCCCACCATGAGCATCTTCGAGAACGTGGTGGCCGGCCTGCGGCTCAACGGGGTGCGGCGCAAGTCGATCCTGGAGGAGGCGGCCGAGAAGGCGCTCCGCTCGGCGAACCTCTGGGACGAGGTGAAGGACCGGCTCGGCAAGCCGGGCGCCGGCCTCTCCGGCGGTCAGCAGCAGCGGCTCTGCATCGCCCGGACCATCGCGGTCGAGCCGCAGGTGGTGCTCATGGACGAGCCCTGCTCGGCGCTGGACCCGATCTCCACGCTGGCCATCGAGGACCTGATGTTCCAGCTCAAGGACAAGTTCACCATCATCATCGTCACCCACAACATGCAGCAGGCCGCCCGGGTGTCGGACCGGACCGCCTTCTTCTCCATCGAGAAGACCGGCGACCCGGGCCGGCTGATCGAGTACGACAACACCCAGAAGATCTTCAGCAACCCGAGCCAGAAGAAGACCGAGGACTACATCACCGGCCGCTTCGGCTGAGCCGCTGCCGTCCCGGTCCGCGAGGGCCCCTGTCGATCCCGACCGGGGCCCTCGGCGTGTCCGCGTACCGGCCAACGGCGGCCTGTGCCGCCAACGCGGCGAGGTGGAGTTCAGGTGAGGCGGAAGCGGGGCCCGTCGGCGTCGGACAGGTCGAGGTGCGGGGTGACCGGGGTGCCGGGGTCGCGTTCCGCCGCCGCGCGGGCCACGCCGGCCAGGTCGCCGGCGGCGGCGACCTCGCCGAGGGTGACCAGGGTGGGCGGCAGCATGGTCAGCTCGCCCGCCTCCGCCCGGGCCAGGGCGTCCGCCGGGCGCAGCCACACCGTGTGGTCGGCCTCGCCGGAGACGTCCCGGGTCCGCTGCCCCTCGGGCAGCAGGGCGACGAAGAAGTACGTGTCGAAGCGGCGCGGTTCGAACTCCGGGGTGATCCACCGGCTCCACGGCAGCAGCAGGTCGGACCGGAGCGTGAGGCCCCGCGCGGCCAGCAGGTCGGCGAAGCCGGCCCGCCGGGCCACCAGGTCCTGCCGGGCCGCCTCCCAGTCGTCCCCGCTCACGTCGCCCACCACGGTCCCGGTGTCCGGGCCGGCCAGCAGCACGCCCGCCTCCTCGAAGACCTCCCGGGCGGCGGCGCAGACCACCGCCTGCGCGGCGGCCGGGTCGAGGCGGAGCCGCTCACCCCAGCCGGCCGGCGTCGGGCCGGCCCAGTCCAGGTGGGCCTGCGAGTCGGAGCGGTCCACGCCGCCGCCGGGGAAGGCGTACATGCCGCCGAAGGCCATGGCGGCCACCCGGCGGATCAGGTACACCTCGAAGTCGCCGCCGGCCGGGCGGAGCAGCAGCACGGTGGCGGCGACCCGGGGCACGGCCGGCACGCCGCCCTCGGCACGGAACCGGCGGGCGTGCTCCACCAGGGCGGGGGGCGCGGCGAAGCCGTCGATCGTCATGCCCCGAGCCTAGTTCCCGACGAGATCATGCGTCCGGCGGCGGGACGCCGGCTCCGGGGCTGCGCTCGTTGACGCCGCATGGCACAGTCCTGGCCCATGATCGATGAGTTCGCGAAGGAGTACCTGCACAGCGACCTGCGTCAGATCCGCGAAACGATGCTGTGGAAGCTCGACGGCTTGTCCGAGTACGACGTACGCCGCCCCCTCACCCCCACGGGGACCAACCTTCTCGGCCTGGTCAAGCACCTGTCGATCATGGAGGCCAGGTACTTCGGCGAGGTCTTCGACCGGCCGTCCCCCGAGCCCCTGCCCCGCTGGGACGCCGACGACGACGGCACCGACATGTGGGCGAGCGAGCACGAGACGCGCACGGAGATCATCGACCGCTACCGGCGGGTGTGGGAGCACTCGGACGCGACGATCGGCGCCCTCGCCATCGACTCGCCCGGCCAGGTGCCCTGGTGGCCGCGCCCGGACGTGAAGCTGTTCAACATCCTGGTGCACGTGCTCACCGAGACCAGCCGGCACGGCGGACACGCCGACATCCTGCGCGAACAACTCGACGGCTCCACCGGATTCTCCGCCGAGTACGCGCACCTGGAACCCGACAGGGCGACCTGGGCGGCCCGGCGCGCGACGATCGAGCGCGCCGCCAGAGCAGCTGTCGCCGACGCACCGCACTGAGCTTTTCCCGACGCGTGGATCTTCGTCCCGGCCGCGCGACGGTCCGGGATAGCGTGCCGGCATGACGCGTTGGGGAATCCTGGCCACCGGACACATCGCCGCCCGTTTCGCCGAGGACCTGCGGCTGGCGCCGGGGGCCGAGCTGGTGGCGGTCGGCTCGCGCACCCGGGAGAGCGCCGAACTGTTCGCCCAGCGGCACGGCGTGCCCCGGGCGTACGCCTCCTGGGCGGACCTGGCCGCGGACCCGGACGTGGACGTCATCTACGTCGCCACCCCGCACGCCGCGCACCACGAGGCGGCCCTCGCCTGCCTGGCCGGCGACAAGGCCGTGCTGGTGGAGAAGCCCTGCACGCTCGACCTGGCCACCACCACGGAGCTGGTCGAGACGGCCCGCGCCCGCGGTCTCTTCCTCATGGAGGCCATGTGGATGCGGACGAACCCGCTGGTCCTGCGGGTGCTGGAGCTGATCCGGGACGGCGCGATCGGCGAGGTGACCCACGTCCGGGCTGACTTCGGGGCGGCCGGCCCGTTCCCGCCGGAGCACCGGATGCGGGCCCGGACGCTGGGCGGCGGCGCCCTGCTCGACCTCGGTGTCTACCCGCTGAGCCTGGCCCACCTGCTGCTCGGCGTGCCCGAGCACGTGCAGGCCTGGGCGAAGCTGGGCCCGGAGAAGGTCGACGAGAACACCGGCATGGTCCTGGGCTGGGATTCCGGGGCGGTGGCGACGCTGAGCTGCGGGATGGTCGGGGCCACCGCGATCACCGCCGCGATCACCGGCACCACCGGGCGGATCGACCTGCCGGAGCCGTTCTACCGGCCGGGCGCCGCGGTGCTGCACCGGGCCGGCGCGGAGCCGGAGACCATCCCGGCCGACCTGACCGGCGGCGGCTACCAGTACGAGGCGATCGAGGTGCAGCGCTGCCTGGCCGCCGGGCTGACCGAGAGCCCGCTGGTGCCGCACTCCGCCACCCTTGAGGTGATGGGCCTGCTCGACGACATCCGGGGCCGGATCGGCGTCGACTACGCGTGAGGGGTCCCCCGCCACGGCGGGGGACCCCTCGACGTCAGGTGCTCAGAAGAGCGGGCGGACCAGCAGGTACGCCAGGCAGGCGATGGCCGCGGCGGCCGGGAACGTGATGATCCAGGCGATCACGATGTTGCCGGCCACGTTCCAGCGGACCGCGGAGAGCCGCTTGGTCGCGCCGACACCCATGATCGCCGAGGTGATCGTGTGGGTGGTGGAGATCGGGGCCTTCAGCACCAGGGCGTTGAAGTAGAGCACCGCGCTGGCGACCGTCTCGGCCGCGAAGCCCTCCGCCGGGCCCAGGTCGATGATCTTCCGGCCCAGGGTCCGGATGATGCGCCAGCCGCCCGCGTAGGTGCCGGCCGCCAGCATGGCCGCCGAGGTCCAGAAGACCCAGCCGGGGATGTGGGTCTTGGACTCCTGGAAACCGCCGGTGTAGAGGGCCAGCACGATGATGCCCATGGTCTTGGCGGCGTCCTGCATGCCGTGACCCACGGACATGGCGGCGGCGGACAGGGTCTGCGCCACCCGGAAGCCCCGGTTGAGCTTGCCGGGCTGGCCCTTCCGGAACAGCCACAGGATGCCCAGCATCACCACGAAGCCGAGCAGCAGGCCGACCACCGGCGAGAGGACCATCGGGATGAGGACCTTCTCGACGATGTTGCCCCACTGCACGACGCCGTCGGCGGCGAAGAGGGTCGCCCCGACCAGGCCGCCGAAGAGGGCGTGCGAGGAGGACGACGGCAGGCCGAAGTACCAGGTGATCAGGTTCCAGGCGATCGCGCCGAGCACGCCGGCGAAGACCACCCCCAGGCTGGCCACCCCGGTGGGCAGGGTGACCAGGCCGTCGCCGACCGTCTTGGCCACCCCGGCGCCGAAGTGCGCGCCGACGAAGTTGCCGACGGCGGCCAGCGCGAGGGCGACCCGGGGTGTCAGCGCCCGGGTGGACACGCTGGTGGCGATCGCGTTCGCCGCGTCATGGAAGCCGTTCGTGTAGTCGAACGCCATGGCGACCACGATCACCGCCAGCACGGCGATGAGTTCGGGGGTCACGGGATCAGGACTCCTTGACCGCGATGGTCTCGACGGTGTTGGCGACGTGCTCGAAGGCGTCGCAGGCGGCCTCCAGCTCGTCGGCCACCTCCTTCATCTTCAGCACCGTGAGCGCGTCGTACTCACCGCTGAAGAGGCGGACCAGCAGCATCCGGTACGCCTGGTCACCGTCGTTCTCGAGGCGGTTGCACTCGATCCAGTAGTCCTCGAGATCCTTCATCGACTTCAGCCGGGGCATCGCCTCGGCGGTGAGCTTGGCCTGCTGGTCGAGGACGTTCACCAGCTCGTGCATCTCGCGCGGCAGCGACGGCAGCTTGGTCAGACCGTAGAGGTAGAGCAGGTTGCCGACCGCCTCCAGGTGGTCCATCACGTCGTCGAGCAGCGAGCCCAGACGGTAGATGTCCTCCCGGTCGAACGGGGTGATGAAGGTGGAGTTGATCTTCTTGTAGAGCTCGTGGGTGATCTGGTCGCTGTCGTGCTCGACCTCGGTGAGCCGCTCGCTCACCGACTGGACCTCGACGCCCGGCAGGGCCAGCTCGTTGAGCAGCTCGGTCCCCTTCACCAGGTTCTGCGCGGCCCTGGTGAAGAGCTCGTAGAAGGCGCCCTCGGTGGGACGGAAGGAAAACTTCACAGCACGGACCTCGTCGTGTCGGTGGAAGGGTGGCCGTCGCCCCGGAGGGCGTCTGCTCTGCGCATGCTAGGTACCCGGTGGAACCGGGCAATCGCCGGCCCACCCCTGGTCAGGCCCGATTCACCGCTCGTTCACCTGCCGTTCACCTTGCCCCGCCCCGCCCTCGCTCCGCAGCCGGTCCCGCTCCCGCGCGAGGTCGAAATCGGCAGGCGGATACCCCAGATCCAACCCGTCGAACGTCTCCCGGAGCAGGTGCGCCACCGCCCAGTCGCGGTACCACTTCCGGTCCGCCGGCACCACGAACCAGGGCGCGTCGTCCGGGCCGCACCGCTCGATCGCCTCCGCGTACGCCGCCTGGTAGTCGTCCCAACGTGCCCGGGTGTCCAGGTCGCTCGGGTTGTACTTCCAGTGCTTCGTCGGATCGGTGAGCCGCTCCATCAGCCGCTCGCCCTGCTCGGCGTGCGAGATGTGCAGCATGACCTTCACCACGGTGACCGCGTTGCCGGCCAGTTCCCGCTCGAAGTCGTTGATCAGGTCGTAGCGGCCCCGCCAGGTGTCCTCGTTCACCAGGCCCTCGACCCGGGCGATCAGCACGTCCTCGTAGTGCGAGCGGTTGAAGACGCCCACGTAGCCGGGGGGCGGGAGGGCCCGGCGGATCCGCCAGAGGAAGTCGTGCCGCCGCTCCTCCTCGGTCGGCGGGCCGAAGGAGCGGATGTGCAGGCCCAGCGGGTTCATGGCGCCGGCCACCCGCTTGACCGTGCCGTCCTTGCCGCCGCAGTCCATGGCCTGGAGCACCAGCAGCACCCGGCGCGGCCGGTCCCCGGCCAGGTGGGCGCCGGCCTGGGTGGGGGCGCTGGTCGCGCTTCCCGGGCCGGCGGCGCCCTTCGCGGACGCGTACAGCATCTCCTGCTGCCGGCCGAGCTCCCCGCCGATCAGGTCGACCTGCCCGCGCGCCCACTCCTTGCGCCCCTTGCCGCGCCCCGCCGCCGCGGGCAGCCCCGGGGTCGACCGGGGATCCACCGCCGCCAGGTCCAGCGCGCCGGGGCCGGCCCGGAGCAGTTCCCGCA
>NZ_JBSSLX010000186.1:0-11412 GCF_053890995.1 Micromonospora sp. I033
CGTCCGGGGGCACACCATGGGTGTGTCCGGGCCTCGGAGACACACATGGCGTTCCACCGAGCGCACCGCCCTGGGCGCGAACCGGACAGTCGCCCCGGACGGAGAGACGGAACCGGCCGGCCCCTGGCGGGGCCGGCCGGTTACGCGGGTGTTGTTGTCACCAGAGCTGCTGGACGATGTCCGCCGCCTGCTCCTCCCACTGCGCGTACGCGTACGGGAAGGCGGAGACCTGGACCGTCTGGGCCGCTGCGGTCAGCGGCAGGTCGTGCCAGCCGCCGACGTTCTTCAGGGCGTTGAAGAACGCCTTGCTGGAGTAGTCCGGGTCCGTGATCTGCTCAGGCGTCCCCCAACCGGACGACGGGCGCTGCTGGAACAGGCCCTCCGAGTCGTGGTCGTTGTAGGCGCCGAGGTGACCCAGGTTGTACAGCTTCGACTCCTGCAGCGAGGTGGCGACGCCGATCACGGCGCCCCGCTCCCCCACGCCGGTCTCCTTGGCCGCCTTGACAATGGCCTTGGCGTTCTCGAGCTGGGCGTCGTCGAGCGGGATGCGCGACTGGGCGCCCTCGACGCCGTGCGGCATGAGCTGCTCCCGGCTGGGCCGGTCGGCCTTGGTCGGGACCTTGTCACCGCCGGTGGTCAGGTCGGACTTGACCGTCTCGGTACCGGTCTTCTTGCCGGTCGCCAGGCCGATGGCGGCCAGGGCGCCGGTGTGCGGGCCGCTGGTCACCGGTGCGGCGACGGCGGTGGGCCCGAACGCCAGCCCGCCCAGGCAGGCCACACCCGCGACGGTCAGCGCGGCGCGCCGGTTGGGGCTGGTGGCGATGGCGGTCCTCGCGGTGGCGGTCTTCGCGACGGCGGTCTTCGCGATGGCGGGGAGCCATTCAGTGAAGTACTGCTTCACGATGGTTGCCCTTTCGATCGTTACGACGCGCTCCGGGGTGAGCGCCCCTCGGGGGAACTACTGGCCGGTACGGGTTTGCGTTCCGGCGGTACGGGGGACACAACCAGCTCGGCCTGTCGGGCATTCCGGAAATGTGCGGATCCGCCGGGGCTGCGGCCCAGGTCACCCGGGATTCGGGATGGTCGTGACGGTCGGCGCGGTGGGGCGCGAGCCGGCCTCAACCGGTCGTGGGGACGCCGAACCGGACCAGGACGTGCCAGAGCTGCTTGAGGTGCTGGAGGGTCACCTCGGCGGGCCCGTGGTCGGCCCAGCGCTGCGGCTCGCGGACCACCGAGGCGGCGGCCCGGCCGATCAGCGCGGCGTGCACCGGCTCCCCCGGGCGGGCGAACTCGGCGTGCACCCGGGCGGCGAGCGGCGGGATGGCCGGCCCCCGGAACTCGGCGTCGACACCGTCCACCGGCAGTTCGAACCCGGTGTGCCAGCGCAGCGTGAAGCCGTGCCGCCGGGCCAGCCCGGCCAGGATCCGCCCCTCCTCGGTGCCCCGGAACGACGGGTCGACCACCACGGCCTCGACGTCCCGGGCCAGGCTCACCTCACCGTGCACCTGCGCCTCCACGTAGTCGTCCAGCGCCCGCCCGGCCGCGTCGGACGCCCGCTCCCGGCGGCGCAGCAGCGTCCGCAGCAGGGTGCCGGTGTCCATGCCGGCCACGCCCAGGCTGACCCCGGTCTCGGCGGTGGCGGCCAGCAGCGCGGCGAGCACCGGCTCGAACACCGTGACGGTGCCGAGGTCCTTCGGACCGAGGTGGCTGTCGCCGAAGGTGAAGGTGGCCCGCGCGAGCGTCGCGGGGCGCAGGCGCAGATGGCAGGAGCCGAACCGGGGGCAGGCGCCGTCCGGGTGGTCGAGCAGGTTGAGGCCGCCGTACTTCGGGCGCTCCGCGGCGGACACGCCGGGCCGCTGGTACGCCCCGCCGAACAGCCCCTCCTCCCAGCGGTCCCGGTCGCCGCCGGGGAACGCGGTCAGGCCGCCGTTGGAGATGCCCGTCTCGAACTGGCTGCGGTAGACGCCGTCCTGGTCGAGCGCCTCGGCCACCGTCCGGCCGTCGCGCAGCAGCCGGTCGGGGTGGAAGTTGAGGGTCAGGCGGCCGTGTGCGGCCACCGCCGCGAGAACCTCCTCGCAGCGGTACGCGGCGCCGGAGCCGGCGAGGTGCCGGGCGATGACGGCGAGCGCCGCCGGCCGGTCCCGCAGGGCGACGTCGCGGACGTGCCGGAGGGCGGCGGCCTGTGCGGGGGTCACCATCAGGTCGGACACGGGCCCGAGTATCGCCGCGCCTCCCACCGGGGCGCCACGGGGATTCTCAGGCGTCGGTGCCGAAGCCGTCGAGGGCCGCTCGCTCCGCCGGGTCGCGCAGCTCCTGGAAGACGGTGAGGTGCAGGCCCGCCGGGCCGTCGAGGCGGGCGTTGAGCGACTGCCACGGGGTGACCGTGGGCGGGGCGACCTCGGTGGCGCCCGCCGCGACGAGGCGCTCGGTCACCGCCCGGCTGTCGTCCACCTCGAACGCCACCCGCAACCGGGGCGCGACCTGGCGGCCGACCTCGACCTCGTCGATCAGCCGCTTCTGCGCCGGATTCGCCAGCTCCAGGGTGGCCCGGCCCGCCTCCAGGATCACCACCCGGGCGCCGTCGCCGCCCGAGTACGCCTCCTGCTCGGGCAGGCCCAGGGCGTCCCGGAAGAAGGCCACCGCCACGTCGTAGTCCTCGGCCTCGACGACCAGGCGCAGCTGGCGTACGGTCGGCGGCCCGTCGGCTCGGGAATCGTCCATGACGGAGGATCCTAGCCGCGTGTCGCGGCGCCGAGGCGGGCGAGGAAGTGGGCGTTGCCGCCGGTGCCGGCGAGCTGGCGGAGCAGCTGGTCCAGCGCCGCCTGCCGGTCCGGTACGGACAGCGCGGAACGCAGTGCCCGCAGGCGATCCCGCTCGACGTCGGTGAGCAGCAGCTCCTCCCGTCGCGTGCCGGAGGCGCGCAGGTCGACGGCGGGGAAGGTACGCCGGTCGGCCAGCGACCGGTCCAGCTTCAGCTCGGCGTTGCCGGTGCTCTTGAACTCCTCGAAGATGAGGCCGTCCGCGGCGGACCCGGTCTCGACCAGGGCCGACGCGATGACGGTCAGCGAACCGCCCTCCTCGACCGCGCGGGCGGCGGCCAGCAGTTGCTTGGGCGGGGTGAGCGCGGCCACGTCGACGCCGCCGGAGAGGGTGCGGCCCGCCGGGCGGACGCTCAGGTTGTAGGCGCGGGCGAGCCGGGTGAGCGAGTCGAGCAGCACGACCACGTCGTGGCCCAGCTCGACCAGGCGCTTCGCCCGCTCGATCGCCAGCTCCGCCACCGTGGTGTGGTCCTGCGGCGGACGGTCGAACGTGGCCGCGACGACCTCGCCCTTCACCGACCGAGAAAAGTCGGTGACCTCTTCCGGCCGCTCGTCGACCAGCACCACCATCAGGTGGCACTCCGGGTTGTTCCGGGTGATCGCGTTCGCGATCGCCTGCAGCACCATCGTCTTACCCGCCTTCGGCGGCGAGACGATCAGCGCCCGCTGGCCCTTGCCGATCGGCATCACCAGGTCGATGACCCGGGTGGTCAGCACGTTCGGCTCGGTCTCCAGCCGCAGCCGCTCCTGCGGGTGCACCGGCGTCAGCCGGTGGAAGTCCGGGCGGCGGCGCGCCTGCTCGGGCGGCGTCCCGTTGACGGTGTCGAGCCGGACCAGCGGGGCGTGCCGGCCGATGCGCGGCGGGGCACCGACCGCCCCCGTGACGAGGTCGCCGCGGCGCAGGCCGTACCGGCGCACCTGGCCGGCGGTGAGGTGGGCGTCCGCGGCGGAGGGCAGGTAGCCGTCCACCCGGAGCAGCGCGTGGTCGTCGACCGTGTCGACGATGCCGCTCACCGGGAGCGGCGCGGAGGTGTCGGTCATGGAGAGCCTTTCGATGGGTGGTCCCCGATCGGGACGGAGGTAGGAAGGGGTGGTCGGCGGCCCGAACGGGCGGCACGGCCGATGCGCGGGGCGATGGGGCTCACGGGCCGCACGATTCACCGGCTCCGCCGGGGCAACACGGCGGATTCGCGGCCCGGACAGCTCGCCGCCCGGATGTGCAAGGCGGCGGAAGACAGCACGACGGGCCTCTCCGGCACCGGGCGCGCGAGGCGCTGGCGGGTGCCGGCCGACGGACGACCGGGGTCGGTCCAGAAGAGGTCCGTGCCGGGTGTCGGACGGCGGTGGGACGCGTGCTGGCGGCCGGATCGGCGACCCGAACCGGGCGGCGGCCACACTCGGGAGAGCGGATTCCGGGTGGCGCGCCGCGCCGGCATCCGGATCCGTCGTCAGGTTAACCCCGGAACGCCGCCGCCGGCAAGCGGATCGCGGCCGGTTCGGTCCGGACCCGGGCCGGCGTTACAGTGAGGGACGCGCCGACCGGGAAGGCCCGCACCGTGACTGCTACGACCGTGGTCGACCAGGTCCACCTGGGTGACCACGTGTGTTGGACGCACGACGACGAGAGCGACGCTCTCGACGCCGTCGGCCGCTTCGCCGCCGCCGGCCTGCGCCTCGGTCACAAGGTCGTCTGCTTCACCGAGACCTCGCCGCCGCAGGCGCTGCGCGCCCGGGTCGACGCCGTCGGCGTGCCGACCGAGGCCGCGGTGGCGGCCGGCCGGCTGCGTATCGTGCCCGCCGTGGAGGTCTATCCGACGGGCGGGCGGCCGGCTCCGGAGACGATGGTCGCCACGGTGGTCGACGAGGTCGACCGCGCGCGACAGGAGGGCTACCCGGGGATCCGGCTGGCCGGGGACATGGCGTGGGTGCTGCGCAGCGGCAACACCCTGGACGACCTGCGCCGCTACGAGACCGCGCTCAACCCGCTCTTCCTGGACGCGCGGATCGCCGGCCTGTGCCTGTACGACCGGCGGCTCTTCCCGGCCGAGGCGATGCGCGCCCTCGTCGCGGCCCATCCCGGCACCGCCGGGCCGAAGAGCGCACGGACCTGGACGCCGCTGCTGCGGGCGTACCGGACGACCGACCCGCCGGGATTGCGGCTGGTGGGTCAGGTGGACCGGAGCAACCGGGAGGCGTTCACCGCGGTGCTGGCGGACGTGACGGCCGACGAGCGGGCGGCGGGACGGCCACCCGTGCTGGACGTCTCCGACCTGAGCTTCGCCGACGTGGGCGCCGCCACCGCGCTGGTCCGGGCGAATCGGGCCAGCGCCACCGGCATCCGGCTGGTCGGCTGCCGGCCGGCCCTGCACCGGCTGCTGCACCTGCTCGACGACGTCTCGACGGAGCGACCGGCGTGAGCGCACCCCCCGGCCCGACACCGACCGGTTTCCGGCACGAGCTGGCGTTCTACACCGACGCCGCGAGCCTGCTGGCGGTCACCGTGCCGTTCGTCCAGGAGGGACTCGCCGCGGGCGAGCCGGTGCTGGTGGCCACGCCCGGGCCGCAGCTCGCGCTGATCCGCGGGGCGCTCGGCGCGGCCGGCGACGCCGTCGGGTGGGCCGACATGACCGAGGCGGGGCGCAACCCCGGCCGGATCATCCCGTGGGTGCTGCAGGCGTTCGCCGACCGGCATCCCGACCGGCGGTTCCGGGTCATCGGCGAGCCGATCTGGGCCGGCCGCACCGCCGAGGAGTACCGGGCCTGCGCCCAGCACGAGGCCGCGATCAACTGGGCGTTCGCGGGCCGCGCGGGAAGCATCCTCTGCCCGTACGACGCGGGCCGACTCGACCCCGGCGTGCTCGCCGAGGCTCGCTGCACGCACCCGCTGCTGGTCGACGGCGGTGGGTGGCGGCGCATCGCCGGCTACGCCCCGGTGGAGGTCACCGAGCGGCACAACAAGCCGCTGCCCGCCCCGGCCGAGCAGGTCGCGGTGCTCCGCTACGACCTGGCGACGCTGCCCCGGGTCCGGCAGTTCGTCGCCGACCAGGCGGTGGCCGCCGGACTGGCCGCCGACCGGGTGCCCGACCTGCAGATCGCGGTCACCGAGCTGGCCACGAACAGCGTGGCGCACGCCGGGGGCGCCGGCACCCTCCAGGCGTGGTGCACGGACCGGCACCTCGTGTGCGAGGTCCACGACGACGGCTGGCTGGCCGACCCGCTCGCCGGGCGGCTCGCCCCGGCGCACGACGGCATCGGCGGGCGAGGGCTGGTCATCGTGCACGCCCTGTGCGACCTCGTGCTGGTGCACACCACGGCGGCCGGCACCACGGTCCGGCTGCACATGCTGAGGGAGGCCCCGTGACGGGAACGGAACCGACGCTGCGTGCGGTCGGCCGGGTCGAGTCGCCGTTGACCGATCCGGCGGCGGCGCCGAAGCAGGGCGACGAGGGCGCGCCGCCGGCGTGGCTGGTCTTCGACGAGGCGTACGCCCCGGCGCTGCACGGCCTGCGGCCCGGCGCGGACGTGCTCGTGCTGACCTGGTTGGACCGGGCCCGGCGGGACGTGCTCGCGGTGCACCCGCGCGGAGACGTGTCGCGGCCCGAGACCGGCGTGTTCGCCACCCGCTCGCCGCACCGGCCCAACCCGATCGGGTTGCACCGGGTGCGGGTGCTCGACGTGACCGGCGCACGGCTGCACGTCGCCGACCTGGAGGCGCTCGACGGCACTCCCGTACTCGATGTCAAGCCGGTGCTCGACGGCGAGCGCTGAGGCCGGCGGCGCCCGGCCGGGCCGCTGACCCGGCCGGGCGATCGGCTCAGTGCCCGCGGGCGATCCACTCGTCGAGGTGGGGCGCCTCGGCGGCGATGGTGGTGTCGTCGCCGTGTCCGGTGTGGACCACGGTCTGCGGTGGCAGGGTGAGCAGCCGGGCGCGGATCGACTCGACGATCGTCCCGAAGTCGCTGAAGGAGCGGCCGGTGGCGCCGGGACCGCCGGCGAAGAGGGTGTCCCCGGTGAAGACCGCGCCGAGGTCGGGGGCGTACAGGCTGCACGCGCCCGGGCTGTGACCGGGGGTGTGCAGCACCCGGAGCGTGGTGCCCCCGACCTCGACGACCTGCCCGTCGGTGAGGTCGCCGTCGGGCGGGGTGGCCGGGTGGACCAAATCCCAGAGCACCCGGTCGGCCGGGTGCAGCAGCACCGGCGCCCCGGTGGCCCGGGCCAGGTCGGGCGCGACCCGGACGTGGTCGTCGTGGGCGTGGGTGGCCAGCACGGCGAGCACCCGGCGGTCGCCGATCACCGCGCGGATGGCGGCCACGTCGTGCGGGGCGTCGAGGACCACGCACTCGGTGTCGTCGCCGACCACCCAGACGTTGTTGTCGACGTCGAAGGTCTGCCCGTCGAGGGAGAACGTGCCGGAGGTGACGGTGTGGTCGACGCGGGCGGTCACGGGAAGACCACCACCGACCGGAGCACGTCGCCGTGGTGCATCCGCGTGAACGCCTCCTCGACCTGGTCGAGGGCGATCTCCTCGGTGACGAAGGCGTCCAGGTCGAGGCGGCCCTGCCGGTAGAGCTCGGTGAGCATCGGGAAGTCGCGGCTGGGCAGGCAGTCGCCGTACCAGCTGGACTTGAGGGCGCCGCCGCGGCCGAAGACGTCCAGCAGGGGCAGCTCGACCGTCATCTGCGGGGTGGGCACGCCGACCAGCACGACCGTGCCGGCCAGGTCCCGGGCGTAGAAGGCCTGCTTCCAGGTCTCCGGGCGGCCCACCGCCTCGATGACCACGTCGGCGCCGAATCCGCCGGTGGCGGCGCGAATCGCCTCGACCGGGTCGTCCTCGGAGGCGTTGACGGTGTGCGTGGCGCCGAACTTCCGCGCCCAGTCGAGCTTCCGGGAGTCGGTGTCCACCGCGATGATGGTGGTCGCCCCGGCCAGCGCCGCGCCGGCCACCGCCGCGTCGCCGACGCCGCCGCAGCCGATCACCGCCACCGAGTCGCCCCGGGTGACGCCGCCCGTGTTCATGGCCGCGCCGAGGCCGGCCATCACGCCGCAGCCGAGCAGCCCCACGGCGGCGGGCCGGGCGGACGGGTCGACCTTGGTGCACTGGCCGGCGTGCACCAGGGTCTTCTCGGCGAACGCGCCGATGCCGAGGGCGGGCGCCAGCTCGGTGCCGTCGGTCAGCGTCATCTTCCGCGCGGCGTTGTGGGTGTTGAAGCAGTACCAGGGGCGGCCCCGCCGGCAGGCCCGGCACTGCCCGCAGACCGCCCGCCAGTTGAGCACCACGAAGTCACCGGGGGCCACGTCGGTGACCCCCTCCCCCACCTGCTCTACGATGCCGGCGGCCTCGTGGCCGAGCAGGAACGGGTAGTCGTCGTTGATGCCGCCCTCGCGGTAGTGCAGGTCGGTGTGGCACACCCCGCAGGACTGCACGCGCACCACCGCCTCGCCGGGCCCGGGGTCGGGCACCACGATCGTGGTGACCTCCACGGGCGCGCCCTTGCGCAGCGACACGACTCCCCGGACTTCCTGGCTCACGGTGCCTCCTCAGGTTCGCTCGGAAGCCGAACCTACCGCCGATCATCGTCGGCGGCCCAGGGCCGATGGGCGGGTTATCCGGCGCGTTGCGGGGTACGCGGGGGCCCGGTTCTCCGGCACCGACGGGAGTGATCATGAGGTTGACCCATGCGCCGCTACGGATCATCATCGGCGCGTTCTTCCTGAATTCCGGGCTGTCCAAGCGCACCCTGGAGGGCGAGGCCGCCGCCGGTATGCACGGCATGGCGGTCGGGGCGATACCCCAGCTGCGCCAGTTCCCGCCAGACCAGTTCGCGAAGCTGCTGTCCCGTTCCGAGATCGCGCTGGGCGCCGCGCTGCTCACCCCGTTCGTGCCGTCGCTGCTGGTCGGCGCCGGGCTGACCGCTTTCGGCGCCGGCCTGGTGCAGCTCTACCTCAAGACGCCCGGGATGCGGGAGGCGAACAGCCTGAAGCCGTCCCAGGCCGGCATCGGGCTGGCCAAGGACAGCTGGCTGGTCGGCGCCGGGCTGACGCTGGTGCTGGACTCACTGGCCCACAAGCGCCGGTTCACGTGACCGGACTCCCCACGGCCGCGGGCACCGGCACGGTGTCGGCGGCGTACCGGCGGCGGGCGGCGTTGCGGTAGCGCAGCACCTGGACCGCGCCGAGGCCCCAGAGCAGGTACTGCACGGCGAACGCCCAGCGGAACGCGGACAGCGGCGGCGTGCTCCGACCGGCCGGCGTGGTCAGGTCGAGCACCACGCCGACGGCCAGGATGAGCAGGATCGAGGCGACGAACCCGCCGACGTTGACGATGCCCGTGGCGCTGCCGATCCGGTGCACCGGGTTGAAGGTGCGCGCGTAGTCGAAACCGATCACCGAGCCGGGGCCGTTGACCGCGAGGACGACCACCAGGGCCACGAGCAGCCCGTGCGGGGCGCGGCCGGGCCAGGCCAGCACCACCGCCCAGACGGCCGCCGTGGCGGCGGTGATGGCGAAGACCACCGCCGAGCGGTGGAACGGGTGCCGGGCGCACAGGTGGGCGATGACCGGGCCGCAGATCAGGGTCACCACCGTCATGAGGGTGAGCAGGGCGGCCGCCGAGGTGGGCGCGAAGCCCTGGCCCTGCACCAGGAACGGGTAGCCCCAGAGGAGCGCGAACACCGAACCGGAGAACTGGGTGACGAAGTGCGTCCAGAGGCCCAGCCGGGTGCCGGGCTGGGCCCAGGCGTCGGCGAGCTGCCGGCGTACGGTGGCCAGGTCGGGTGCGAGCGCGGTGGTGTGCCCGGCGTGCGGGGTGTCCCGGACCGCGACGAGCACCAGCAGCAGCACCGTCGCGCCGAGCGCCGCGGCGGTCAGGAACGCCGGCGTCCAGCCGGCGTGGTGCAGCAGCGCCACCAGGGGTACGGCGCCGAGCACCGCCCCGAGCTGCCCGACCGTGCCGGTGAGCTGCACGAGCAGCGGGTTTCGCCGGCCCGGGAACCAGAACGCCACGATCCGCAGCACGCTGATGAAGGTCATCGCGTCACCCAGGCCGACCAGCACCCGGGCGGCGACGGCGAGCCGGACGTCGGTGGCCACGGCGAAGCAGAGCTGCCCGGCCACCATGAGCGCGCCGCCGGCCAGCAGCAGCCGGCGCGAACCGAACCGGTCGAGCAGCACCCCGACCGGGATCTGCATGGCCGCGTAGACGGCGAGCTGGGCGACGCTGAAGGTGGCCAGGGCGGCGGCGTTGATGTGGAAGCGCTCCGCCGCGTCGACCCCGGTGACGCCGAGCGAGCTGCGGTGGAAGACCGCGGCCACGTACGCGGTGACGGCCACCGCGAAGACCAGGGCGGCGGAGCGGCGCGGGATGACCGTGGAGGTGGTGGCGCTCACCGCAGCGTCCGCAGCACGGTCGCGGCGTTGTCGATGTGCGCGCCGACCGCGGCCAGCCACGCTCCCGGGTCGTCGCCGTCGAGGGCGGCGAGCTGGCCGGCATGCTCGGTGAGGGCCACCTCGGCCCAGCCCGGCGAGAGCCGGAAGCTGGCCTCGCCCATCCGCAGCTGCCGGTCGCGCAGCCGGTGGTACAGCTCGGCGAGGATCTCGTTGCCGGCCGCCTCCACGACGGTGGCGTGGAACGCCCGGTCGGCGGCCATCAGCGCGGTGACGTCGCCGGCGGCGTGGGACCGGCGCATCTCGTCGAGCCAGCGGGCCAGGTCGCCGCGGATGGCGGCCCGTCGCGGCCAGACCCGCTCGGCGGCGTGCAGCTCGACCAGGCGGCGGGCCTCGACGACGTCGGCGATCTCCCGGGCCGAGACCGGCCGGATCAGCGCTCCGCGCTTCGGGTAGAGCTTGACCAGGCCCTCGGCCTCCAGGCGGAGCAGCGCCTCCCGGACCGGGGTCCGGGACACCCCGGTCGCCTCGGCGATCTCGCCCTCGCTGATCAGCAGCCCGCCCGGGTAGACCTGCTCCAGGATCGCCCGCTTGAGGTGCTGGTACGCCCGCTCGGCGGCGGACGGCGCGGCCGGCCGGGCGCCGGGCACCGGGGTGGGATGCGTCATGTATCTATGGTGCGCCCCGGGCCTGCGGGTGCCGTCGCCCACCGCCGCGAACGTGGCCCGGGCCACGTCAACGGAGCGCGATGACGTCCTCGGCCGTGCGGGTGAAGCGGGTACCGGAGGGCCGGCCCAGGGTGTCGAGGAGGTCGGCGAGCCAGCCGGCCTCGGCGGGGGTGGCGGGTTGCAGGCGCATCCGGCGCATCCGGACCGGAACGAGGCGCAGCCGGCGCAGCTCGCCGGTGGCGGCGTCGAGGGTGGGCAGGTGCAGTAGCCGCAGCTCGGGCCGGTACGCCTCCTGCCCGCCGATGCCCTCGTAGTCGTCGATCAGGTCGCCGCAGCCGTAGAGGATCAGCCGGCCCCGGTAGCGCTCGACCGGGCGGGGATGGTGGGACGAGTGCCCGTGCACCACGTGCACCCCGGCGTCGACCAGCGCGTGCGCGAACTCGACGTGCTCGTCCGGCACCTCGCGACCCCAGTTGCTCCCCCAGTGCACCGAGACCACCACCAGGTCCGCCGGCCGCACGGTCCGGGCGATCCGCTCGGCG
>NZ_JBSSLX010000187.1:0-11331 GCF_053890995.1 Micromonospora sp. I033
GCGGCACGGCGCCGGGCGCCGCCCCGTCCGGGCCGAGGTCGGTGCGCTGCTGCTTGGCCGTCCGCAGGTCGTCGATCCAGCCGAACTCCTCGCCGGCGGTCGCCTCGTCCGGCTCGGCGTCGGCCTTGCCCCGCCCCCACCGGCGGCCCTTGGCACGGGGGTCGCGCCGCTCGTCGGGGCCGTCCGCCGGCCGCTCCGGACCACGCGCCATCACTGCTGACCCTCCCCGACGGCGTCGCTGCCGCCCTCGCTCGCCCCGTCGACCCGCTCGGCGCCCGCCGGTCGGGCGCCGTTCACCGCGGCCTCCGCCCGCGCCGGTGGCGCGGGCAGCCCGCGCACGATGCGGCGCAGCAACGGCAGCCGGGTGGCCACCGCCCGCTCCGCGCCGTGCCCGCTGGGTTGGTAGTAGTCGGTCCCGACGAGGTCGTCCGGAGCGTACTGCTGGGTGACCACCCCGCGGTGGTCGTCGTGCGGGTAGCGGTAGCCGGCCCCGTGCCCGAGGCCCCGGGCGCCGGCGTAGTGGGAGTCGCGCAGCCCGCGCGGAACCGCCCCACCGCGACCGGCGCGCACGTCGGCGATGGCCGCGCCGATGGCCGTGGTGGCCGAGTTGGACTTCGGGGCGGTGGCCAGGTGGATGACCGCCTGGGCCAGGTTGAGCTGGGCCTCGGGCAGGCCGACGTACTCGACGGCGTGCGCGGCGGCGGTGGCGACGGTCAGCGCGGTGGGGTCGGCCATGCCGACGTCCTCGCTGGCGAAGATCACCATGCGCCGGGCGATGAACCGGGCGTCCTCGCCGGCGACCAGCATCCGGGCCAGCCAGTGCAGCGCGGCGTCCACGTCCGAGCCGCGCATGCTCTTGATGAACGCGCTGGTCACGTCGTAGTGGGCGTCGCCGTCGCGGTCGTAGCGCACGGCCGCCACGTCGACCGCCTGCTCGGCGACGGCGAGGTCGATCCGGCCGACGCCGCGCGCCGTGGCGGTGGCCGCCGCCGCCTCCAGCGCGGTGAGCGCCTTGCGGACGTCGCCACCGGCCAGGCGGACGAGGTGGTCCTCGGCGTCGGTCTCCAGGGTGAGCGCGCCGCCCAGCCCGCGTTCGTCGGTGACCGCGCGGCGCAGCAGGCCGCGCACTGCGTCGTCGTCCAGCGGCTGGAGGGTGAGCAGCACGCAGCGGGACAGCAGCGGCGAGATGACCGAGAAGTACGGGTTCTCGGTGGTCGCCGCGAGCAGGGTGACCGTCCGGTCCTCGACGGCGGCGAGCAGCGAGTCCTGCTGGGTCTTGCTGAACCGGTGCACCTCGTCGATGAAGAGCACGGTCGGCGGGCCGCCGGCGCGGCGCTGCCGGCGGGCGGTCTCGATCACGGCGCGGACGTCCTTGACGCCGGCGGTCAGCGCGGACATGGCGACGAAGCGGCGGTCGGTGGCCCGGGCCACCAGGTGGGCGATGGTGGTCTTGCCGCTGCCGGGCGGCCCCCAGAGGATCACCGACATCGGGGCCGCGGCCTCGACCAGTTGCCGCAGCGGGGCGCCCGGTGCGAGCAGGTGGTCCTGACCGACCAGCTCGTCGATGCTGGCCGGCCGCATCCGGACGGGCAGCGGCGAATCCGCCGCGGCGGCGGTGAACCCGTCGACGCCGCCGGAACCCGCGGGGGCGCTGGGCGCTCCGGCGGGTTCGCCGAGGGTGAAGAGGGCGTCGGATTCCATCACGAGAACAGTACCGGGCCGGGCCGACGGCGCTGGAATCGCGCCGCCGGCCCGGCCCGGATGGTCGTTTCCGGTCAGCCGCGGCCCGGCCGCCGGCCCCGGTACCAGCGGCCGCCGCCGGCGCCCCGGGAGCCGGAGCCGACCCCGGCCAGGTAGAGGGAGAGCAGCAGGAAGCCGAGGAGCATGAGGGTGTGGACGTTGAACAGGTCGGGCGCGCCGAAGTTCGTGTCCATGAAGTCGATCAACAGGGCGAAGCCGAACACGATGGCCGCGAGAATGGCGAGCATGGTCGTTCCTCCGGTGGGGGGTCCCAGTAGGTCGGCGGGGGATGTACCCAATCGGTCTGTTCGTCAATCTCCACCGTGGAACGCCCACCCGCCGGCGCCGGGCGCGTCAGCGGTCGGTGGCGAGGATCGCGTACCGCACCGAGTCCCACCAGGAGCCCCGGACGAGCAGGTGGTCCCGGCTGACCCCCTCCGGCCGCATGCCGACCTTCTCCAGCACCCGGACCGAGGCGACGTGGTCGGGCCGGGTGGTCGCCTCGACGCGGTGCAGACCCACCTGCTCGAACGCCAGCCGCAACAGCAGGCCGGCGATCTCGCTGCCGAGGCCCCGGCCCCAGTGGTCGGCGTGCACCACGTAGCCGATCTCCCCGCGCCGGTGCGGTGGGCTCTCCACGGTCAGCGTGCCCATCCCGACCAGCCGGTCCCCCTCGACGGCGGCCAGCCGGTACACCGGCCGCGGGTCGCCGTCGGCCTCGGCCCGCCACGCCGACACGGCGTCCCGGAGCTCGTCCGGAGAGGGCGGCTGCTCGTCGAGCACCCGGTCGAAGACACGCGGGTCGGTCATCAGCGCGTACAGCGGCGCGACGTCGGCGTCACCCAGTTCGCGCAGCACGCAGCGGCGACCGGGCAGCCGCACCGGCCGTACGGAGCGGATGGGGGTCACGGTTTCTCCTCTCGTAGGCTGGCCGCATGATCACTGCCGACCAGGTCCTGCTGGGACGGGACACCCTGCTCGCCGCCACCGGCCACCACCCGTACGCCCGGCACGCCCTGTGGCGGGACCGGGAGGCACGGGGCTGGCGGCGGGACGGCGCGGTCGGCTGGCTGCTCCCGCCCGACCAGGGTCCGGCCGGCGGGGCGCTCGGGGCGGCCGGGCCGGCGCTGGACGTCTTCGCCGGCCTGCTGGCGGACGGGACGCTGCGCGCCGGCCAGTGGCTGCACCTGCCGCGGACCGCCGCGGCGGAGGTGGCCGACCGGTTCACCGTGGCCCGGCTCGACGAGTGGGACTTTCTCTGGACCACCACGGCGCCGCCGGAGCAGCCGGAGGAGGAGCGCGTCGTCCGGCTCACCGAGGCCGACCACCCCGCGCTGGCCGCGCTGATCGACGAGGCCTTCCCCAGCACGACCTCGCGCCCGGGCGACCCGCGCATCGTCGACTGGTACGGCATCCGCGACGGCGACCGCCTGGTGGCCTGCGGCGCCGACCGCAGCCGGGGCGACATCGGTTTCCTGGCCGGGCTGACGGTGGCGCCCGACCGCCGGGGCCGTGGCCTGGGCGCGGCGCTCACCGCCGGGATGACCCGCGCGCTGTTCGCCCGGCACGACCACGTGGCGCTCGGCGTCTACACCGCCAACGTCGGGGCGATCCGGCTCTACCGGCGCCTCGGCTACACCGGCAGCGAGCCCCGCACCTCGGTCCACCTGGGCTGACCCACCGACCACGACCACCTCCCCGACCGGTGCCCCAACGCCCGACCCCGCCGGGCCGGCGGGGTCGGGCGGAGGCGGTCAGTCCGTCCGGGCGGGCGCGGCGGTGGCCGGGACCGGGTCCACCGGGCCGGCGGGGTCGAGCGCCGGGCCGGGGTGGCCCGGGCCGGCGACCGAGTCGCCGGGTCCGTGCTCGCCCGCGTCCGGCTCCTCCGCCGTCCGGCGCCCGGCCCGCCACGCCGGCAGGTAGAGCGGGGCGGCCACGGCGAGCACCACCGCGCCGACCAGCATCGCGACCGAGATGCTGGTCGCGTCGGCCAGGGCGGTCAGCACCACCGCGCCGAGCGCGCCGGCCGGCTGGGCCATCATCGAGTTCAGCGAGAGCACGCTGGTCCGGTACGGCCCGTCGACCTGCCGGTGCAGCAGACCCATGTGCAGCGGGTTCGACGCGCCGTGCACGGTGTAGCAGGCCAGGTAGGCGATGAGCACCCCGACCGGGCCGGCGAGCAGGCCCATCCCGACCACGGTGACGCCCTGGAGGATCCGCATGAGCGCGGCGGCGGGCGCGGCGCCCAGCCGGCGCAGCATCAGCGGCGTCAGGGCGGCGCCGGCCGCGTTGGCCAGCCAGGCCGCCGAACTGGCCGGGCCGAGCAGCGCGGCGGCCCGGTCGGCGTCGCCGACCACCTCGGCCAGGCGCACCGGGAGCAGCGACTCGAAAGTGATCATGCCGAAGCCCCAGAACAGCTCGACGGCGACCAGCGCGGCCAGCACCCGGTTGCTGCGGAGCAGGCCGACGGCCTGGCCGACCATCCGGGGCGCCTCGGCCACCGAGGCCCGCACCGCGGCGGCGCCCTGCGCCGGCCGGTGCTCGACCAGCAGCACGGTGAGCGCGACCAGCGCCACCGCCTGGAGGGCGATGGCCACCAGCACGGGCAGGGTCAGCGCGCTGAGCGGCCCGACCGGGCCGAGCGCGACCAGGCCGCCGCCCAGCAGCGCGCCGGCGCCGATGGCGACGCCGATGACGGTGCCGGCCCAGCCCAGGCCGGGCTCATACTCGGCCTTCGGGTCGGCGGCCAGGGTGGCGTCGACGTACCAGGACTCCAGCGGCCCGCTGTCGAGCGCCCGGTAGACCCCCTGCAACGCCCAGACCAGGAAGAACATCCAGAACGAGTCGGCCACGACGAAGAGCGCCAGCGAGACCAGGCAGATCACCCAGGCGACGACCAGCACCGGCTTGCGGCCGAGCGCGTCGGCGAGGCCACCGGTGGGCAGCTCCAGCACCAGCACCAGCAGGCCCTGGGCGGTGGCCACCAGGCCGATCTGGGACAGCGACAGGCCGCGCTCCTGCATCAGCAGGATCATCACCGGCATGAGCAGGCCGGTGGGCAGCCAGCGCAGGCCGTAGAGGGTGAGATAGCGGAACCGGACCTGGCGTACGGACAGGACGCTCACGGCTTCTCCTCGGTGGACGGCGGGGCGGACTGCGGAAGCGCCGCCCGCATCGGGAACGCCGCGAGGTAGAGCTGCACCGTCTCGGCGTCGGGGTCGGCGGGGTCGGTCTCGTCCCGGTGCCGCTCGAAAACCGCGAAGACCTCCTCCTTGATCGCTTCGAGGCGGGCGACCGGGATCCGCATGAAGAAGTCGCCCATGCCGAACGCGTCGCGCCAGGCGGGTGACCACTCGTGCCGTTGAGCGAACCAGCGCTCGGCGTGCTCGGCGAAGAAGCGGACGTAGTCCGCCTCGATCCACTCGATGGCGGCTCGGGAGTCGGGATCGTCGTCGAAGTCGCTGGACTCCCAGTTGGTGACGTCGTGCGCGGCCCGCCAGTAGCGCTGCCGGCCGGTGCCGAGGCTCGGGTCCTCGACGACCAGGCCGACCTCGGCGAGCTGGCGCAGGTGGTAGCTGGTCGCGCCGGTGTTGGTGCCGAGCATCTCGGCCAGGGCGGTGGCGGTGGACGGACCCACCACGCGCAGCGCCCCGACCAGCCGCATGCGCAAAGGCTGGGCGAGGGCGCGCACCTGACGGTGGTCGATCCGTACCGCACGCGGCTCGGGCCGCTTCTGCTCCTCCATGGGATGCACAATATCTGTGCACACCTTCCATGCACAAGTGCTGTGCAAAGAACCTGTGCTGTCAGCCGTACAGCTCGGTGACGCCTCGCAGCCGGGTACGCAGCAGCCCGGTGGCACGCGCGGAATCCAGCACCACCTCGCCCGGGCGGTGCAACCCGGCGCCCGCGATCGTGGTCGTCTTCAGCCCGCCCGCGTCCACTCCGTCGTGCCGGGCCACCAACAGGCCCAGCTCGGCGCGGCTGACCGCGTCCGGGCCGGCCACGTTCAGCGGGCCCGCCAGGTCGGTGGGCACCAGTTCGAGCACCGCCGCGGCGAGGTCGGTCACGTGCACGGGGCAGCGGGCCTCGTCGGTGAAGAGGACGGCCCGGCCGGCCAGGGCGTCCCGGCAGAGCTGGATCTGCTTGCTCCCCTCCCCCACGATCAACGACGTCCGCACCAGCACCGCCCCCGGATCGACCGCCCGCACCGCCGTCTCGGCGGCCGCCTTCGCCGCCCCGTACGGGTGCAGCGGCGTGGGGACGTCGTCATCCAGGTAGGGCGTCGGCCGGCCGGCGTGCAGCGCGTCGCTGGACAGGTGCACCAGCCGCGCACCCACCTCGGCGGCCGCGGACGCGATGTGGGCCGCCCCGTCCGCCGTGACCGCCCAGTCGTCGTACCGGTAGGGGGTGGCCACGACCGCGTCGGGGCGTACCTCGGTCAGCAGCGCACCCACGGCGGCCCGGTCGGTGACGTCGAGCCGGCGCGGCGCGACGCCCGGCACCGCGACGGCGGCCGAGTGGTAGGTGCCGACCACCCGGTGCCCGGCCGCGACGGCCTGCCGGCACACCTCGGCGCCGAGGAAGCCGCTGGCCCCCACCACGAGCAGATCCATCCCGTCCTCCAGACGTCGAAAGGCCCGCGCCATCATGACGCAGGCCTTTCGTCGGATCCGGATCAGGTCGGGTCGGCCACCGGAGCGGCCGGGCCGGCGGTGCCGGCGTGCGGGCCGGTCGGCGCCTTCGGCTTCGAGTCGATGCCGGCCTCGGCGCGCTGCTGGCCGGTGATCGGCGTGGGCGCGCCGGTCAGCGGGTCGAAGCCGCCGCGGGTCTTCGGGAAGGCGATGACCTCGCGGATCGAGTCCGCGCCGGCCAGCAGCATGCAGACCCGGTCCCAGCCGAAGGCGATGCCGCCGTGCGGCGGGGCGCCGTACTTGAACGCCTCCAGCAGGAAGCCGAACTTGTCCTGCGCCTCCTCGGCCGTGATGCCGAGCAGGTCGAAGACCCGCTGCTGCACGTCGCCGCGGTGGATACGGATCGAGCCGCCGCCGATCTCGTTGCCGTTGCAGACGATGTCGTACGCGTAGGCCAGCGCCCGGTCCGGCGCGTCCTCGAACCGGTCCACCCACTCGGAGTTCGGCGAGGTGAACGGGTGGTGCACGGCGGTCCAGCCGCCCTCGTCGGTCTTCTCGAACATCGGCGCGTCGACCACCCAGCAGAACGCCCAGGCGCTCTCGTCGACCAGCTTGGCCCGCTTGGCGATCTCGATCCGGGCGGCGCCGAGCAGCTCCTGCGCCTCCCGCGCGTTCGTGCCGGCGGCGAAGAAGACGGCGTCGCCCGGCTTCGCGCCGACCGCGTCGGCCAGGCCGGCCAGGTGCGCCTCGGAGAGGTTCTTGGCCACCGGGCCACGCGGCTCGCCGGTCTCCGCGTCGAGCACCACGTACGCCAGGCCCCGCGCGCCGCGCGCCTTCGCCCAGTCCTGCCAGCCGTCCAGCTCCTTGCGGGTCTGGCTCGCGCCGCCCGGCATGACCACCGCGCCCACGTAGCCGCCCGCGTCGATCGCGCCGGCGAAGACCCGGAACTCGGTGCCGCGCAGGTAGTCGGTCAGCTCGGTCAGCTCGACGCCGTAGCGCAGGTCCGGCTTGTCCGAGCCGTAGCGGGACATGGCGTCGTGCCAGGTGATCCGCGGGATCGGCCGGGGGATCTCGTGGCCGGCCAGGTCCGACCAGAGCGCCGCGACGATCGCCTCGCCCAGGTCGATCACGTCGTCCTCGGTCACGAAGGACATCTCGATGTCGAGCTGGGTGAACTCCGGCTGCCGGTCGGCGCGGAAGTCCTCGTCCCGGTAGCAGCGGGCGATCTGGTAGTAGCGCTCCATGCCGCCGACCATGAGCAGCTGCTTGAACAGCTGCGGCGACTGCGGCAGCGCATACCAGCTGCCCGGCTGGAGGCGGACCGGGACCAGGAAGTCGCGGGCGCCCTCCGGGGTGGAGCGGGTCAGCGTCGGGGTCTCGATCTCCAGGAAGTCCCGCTCGTGCAGCACCGCGCGGGCGAGCTGGTTGGCCCGCGAGCGCAGCCGCATGGCCTTCGCCGGGCCGCCGCGGCGCAGGTCGAGGTAGCGGTACTTGAGCCGGATGTCGTCGCCGGCCTCGATCTGGTCGTCGACCGGCAGCGGCAGCGGCGCGGCCTCGGAGAGCACCTCCAGCGCGGTCGCGGTCACCTCGACCTCACCGGTCGGCAGGTCCGGGTTCTCGTTGCCCTCGGGGCGGCGGGTCACCTCGCCGGTCACCTTGACGCAGAACTCGTTGCGCAGCGCGTGCGCGTCCTCCTCGCGGAAGACCACCTGCACGACGCCCGAGGCGTCGCGCAGGTCGACGAAGATGACACCGCCGTGGTCGCGCCGGCGGGCCACCCACCCGGCGAGCGTCACCGTCGAGCCGGCGTCCGCGGCGCGCAGGCTTCCGGCATTGTGGGTACGGATCACGGCTTGCGTCTCCTCATCTGGTCCACGTCTGCTCCCCGCATTCTGTCAGGGCGGGCGGGCCGGCTCCCGGGCACCCGCCGAGCCGGCCGGGCCGGGACGCGGCGAACCCCCGGCCCCGGCCGGGCCGGACGGTTACCGTGGCCGGGTGCGTGCCGTACCGAGCTGGGCCGTGGCGGCGGCCGCGGCGGCGCCCGTCCTGCTGGTGGCGGGCTCGACGGTGGCGGGCGCCCGGCAGCCGCCCGGCTACGACCCGGTCCGCGACACCATCAGCGAGCTGGCCGGGGAGGGCGCGACCGACCCGTGGCTGATGGCGGCCTGCCTGGTGCTGCTCGGCTGCTGCTACCTGGGCACCGCGCTGGTGCTGCACGCGGCCGGGCTGGCCAGCCGGTTCCTGCTCGCCGTCGGCGGGGTGGCCACCATCGCGCTGATCGCGTTCCCCCGGCCGCAGGTCGGCGGCTCACCGGCACACGGGACGGTGGCCACGGTCGCGGTGCTCGCTCTGTCGCTCTGGCCGGCCGGGTCGGCGCTGCGGCTGCCCCGGGCGGTCCGGCGCGGCGTGGCCGCGTCCCCGGCCGGCACGCCGCCGTGGGCGTTCCGCCGGCCGGTGGCGCTGGCCGCGACCGTGGCGCTGCTGGTCCTCTTCGGCTGGTTCGTCGTCGAGGTGACCGGCGGGTCGCGGACCGGGCTGGCCGAGCGGGTGGCCGCGCTGGCCGTCGCGCTCTGGCCGCTGGCCGCCGTCCTCTCCGCCCGGCGGGCGCACCGCCGCTGGTCGGCGCGGACCGCGGCCCCACCGGTGGCGGACCCGCCCCGGCCGGGCGGGCCGCCGGTCAGCCCGGGTCGGCCGGGAGCAGGTGGTTGACCCGAGTCCGGTGATCCACGAACGCGGAACGGGCCGCCGGTTCCCCGGCGGCCCGTGCGCGTGCGATCGATCAGTAGACGCTCACGCCGTAGACGCTGAGCGCCTCGGTCACCGGCTGGAAGTAGGTGGTGCCGCCGGAGGAGCAGTTGCCGCTGCCGCCGGAGGTGAGGCCCAGCGCGGTGCTGCCGGCGAAGAGCGAGCCGCCGCTGTCACCGGGCTCGGCGCAGACGGTGGTGCGGATCAGGCCGGAGACGCTGCCCTCGGCGTAGTTCACGGTGGCGTTGAGGGCGGTCACCGAGCCGCTGCGCACGCCGGTGGTGCTGCCGGAGCGCCGCACGCTCTGGCCCACGTACGCGTTGCCGGCGGCGGTGATGTCCTGGTAGCTGCCGTTGTAGAGGTAGACGTTGCCCGGCTGCGTGGTGGTCTGGTTGCTGTACCGCACGATGCCGTAGTCGTTGCCGGGGAAGCTGGTGCCGGCCCGGCTGCCGAGGAGCGTGGTCTGCGAGGAGTTGCTGTACCAGCTCGACGAGATGTTGGTGCAGTGCCCGGCGGTGAGGAAGTACTTCACGCCGGAGCTGCTGCGCACGTTGAAGCCGAGCGAGCAGCGCCCGCCGCCGCCGGCGTAGATGGCGTTGCCGCCGGAGATCCGGGTGCTCAGCACGCCGGCCTCGGCCTCGATCCGCACCGCGCCACCGGTGCGCGCGGCGGCGGCCTTGACCTTGTCCAGCTTGGCGCCGGTGACGGTGCTGTCCACGGAGACGACGACCTGGTTGGTGGCCGGGTCGGTCCACCAGGCGGTGCCGGGGATCTTGGCGGACCGCTCCAGCTCGTTGGTGGCCGCGGCGAGCTTGTCGGCGCCCCGGGTGACGAGCTTCGGGGTGGCGCCGGCGGCGCGCACCTGGCGGGCGGCCGCGGCGTCGGTCACCGCGACGACCATGGTGCCGCTGCTGTCGGCGTACGCGCCGGCGGCCCGGTCACCGAGCTTCGTGGCGAGGGCGGCGGCGGCGTCGGGGGACGCGGGCGAGGCGGGGGCCGCCTGGGCGGGTGCGCCGAGGAGCGATCCGGTGACCAGGGTGCCGGCCACGGCGACGACAACGGCGCGGCGGAGCGTGGACCTCGTGGGTCGCATGTAACAACCTCCGGATGGGGGTGACGGGCACTGTCATGCGGACGCGCCCGGGGACAACCCGGCCGACCTGGGGAAACCGGCCGGGCGACCCAAGTATTCACATATTTAAGATCGTAAGCAAGACACGCCTTTGCCGGAATTTGCAGGGCCGCACGATGTAACCGGGAAGCAACATCATCGACATCGGCTGTCAGAGCCGGCGGGCGCGCTCAACCCCGGCGGCGGGCGCCCGGGCCGGGGCGCGGCACCACGCCGCGCGGGTCGGTCACCTCGTGCCCCTCGGCGCAGCGCAGCGCCACCCGGACCTCGGCGCCGCAGTCGCGGTGAGCAACGGTCAACGGCGGGCCGTCCGGGTCGGCCAGGTAGCGGTCGCCCCAGCCGAGCACCGCCACCAGCACCGGCCAGAGGTCGAGCCCCTTGTCGGTGAGCCGGTACTCGTGCCGCAGCCGGCTGCCCGGCTCCCGGTAGGGCTCCCGGCGCAGCACGCCCTGCTCGACCAGCATGGCCAGCCGGTTGGTGAGCACCTGCCGGGGGATGCCGGTGCGCACCCGCATGTCGTCGAAGCGGCGCACGCCGTTGAAGATTTCGCGCAGCACGACCAGGGTCCACCGCTCGCCGAGGACCTCCATGGCGCGGGCGATCGTGCAGTTCTCCACCGACCAGTCCAGTGCCGCGGGTCTCATGCCGACCAGGCTAGGTCTCATTGACAGACTCAGCAACGCGCTGCGAGGCTGAGTCCATGACACAGACGCAGGAGCGCAGCCGCACCTTCACCTGGTCCGACCCGGTCGCCGGGGCGGCGCACATCGGCCGGCGCGGCGGCCTGGAGCTGCTGCGCGCGATGATCGCCGGGGAACTGGCCGCACCGCCGGTCATGCATCTGATCGACATGGCCCGGATGGAGGCGGACGAGGGCCGCGTCGCGGTCGAGCTGGTGCCGCAGGAGTTCCACTACAACCCGCTGGGCACCGTGCACGGCGGGGTCCTCTCCACGCTGCTGGACACCGCCGCCGCCTGCGCCGTGCACACCACCCTGCCGGCCGGCGTCGGCTACACCTCGCTGGATCTCAACGTGAAATTCCTCCGCCCGGTCACGGTCGCCAGCGGCACCCTGCGCTG
>NZ_JBSSLX010000188.1:0-11324 GCF_053890995.1 Micromonospora sp. I033
GTCCCGCCACCGCGAGCCCGGCCCACGGTCGTCGTCATGTCCGTCTCCCCTCGTCCTCCGGGTGGTGCGCAGCGAGGAGGACGGGTGAGCCGATGACAAAGTTGGTCCGGCGGGGACTCAACCTTTCGCCCGCCTCACCCGTCCTGTCCCAGGTGGGATGGGGAGAGGTCGGGCATGGCCCGGGGTGACGCGGAGTTCGTCGAGTTCGCCACGGCGGCGTCCGCGCGGCTGGTGCACGCCGCCTACCTGATGACGGGGAACCATCACCAGGCCGAGGACGCGGCCCAGACGGCGCTGGTCCGCACCTACGCGTCGTGGTCCCGGATCCGCGGTGGCGACCCGTACGGCTACGCCCGGTCGGTGCTGGTGAACCACCTCGTCGACACCTGGCGGCGGCCGATCCGGGAGTACCCGACCGAGGACCTCCCGGAGCAGCGTCGCGGCGACGTGGCGGACGAGGTGGCGACCCGGCGGTGGCTGCTCGGCATCCTGCGCACCCTGACCGCGCGCGAGCGGGCCGTCGTCGTCCTGCGCTACTACTTCGACCTTCCGGAGGCACAGGTGGCCCGTGAACTCGACGTCTCGGTGGGGACGATCAAGAGCACCGGTTCCCGCGCCCTGGAGAAGCTGCGCACCGCGGGACTCGCCGCGCCGGAGCCGGAGGGGACGCGCCGATGAACGAGGTGGACGAGCTGCGCCGGGCCATGCGGGCGACCGAGCGGGCCGACCGTCCCGGACTCGACCTGACCGGGATCATGCGGGAGGGCCGGCGGGTGCGTCGCCGCCGGCGGGTCGCCGGGACCGGCGCGGCGGCGGTGGCGGTGGCCGCGGTGTTCCTCGGCGTCGGCGGGAGGGTGGCGCGGACCCGCCTGCCGGAACCCCCGGCGGCGGTGGTCACCGTGCCCGCCGTCACCCCGGCGGCGACCGCCGACCCCGGCCCGTCGGAACCCCGGCCCCGCCCGGTCGGCACGGTGGTGGCCAGCGGCATCCGGTACGGCGCCGACGAGCGGGTGTTCTACGTCGTCCCCGTCGACGTGCCCGACCTGCCCGGGGTGACGATCGGCCTGGTCGCCGGCCGGCGCTCCCCCGCCGGCGAACTGACCTCCGACTTCCTGGTCAACGACGTGGCCGGCAGCGACCGCCGGCCGGGGTTCCACCAGATCGGCTACGACCAGCACGGACGGGTGCCCACCGACGCCCCGGTGCCCACGTTCGGATACTTCGTCGGGCCGGCCGCGCGGATCGTCGGCACCGTCGACGGCCGGCAGGTCGAGGCCCGGCTGGCCCGGTGGAGCGAGGACGCCCGACTGGTGATCTTCTGGTTCGACCCGGCGGTGCTCGCTCCCGGGACGCCGCTGGACGGGATCGTCGCCCGCGACGGCCGGGGGCGGAAGCTCTGACCACCCCCCGTGCTCGTCGCCGGTCGGGCGGCGGTTCTAGGCTGGGGCGGCAGTGCCGGGCGTCGACCAGGGAGGGATCGCCATGAGCCAGACGGAGCGTACCGATTTCGCGGACGAGTGGAACGTGGCCGAGGACGACGGCGTCCTGGACGCCTCGGACACCCTCGACGACCGGACCGGGGATCCCCTCGACACCGGCATCGTGGCCGCCGACCACTGGGCGGGGGCGAACCGGTTCGGCACCACGCCCGCCGAGGAGCGGGCCGGCGAGTCCCTCGCCCAGCTGCTCGCCCAGGAGGAACCGGACATCGACCCGTACGCCGAGGTGACCGACGACGAGGACGAGCTGACCCGCCGGGGCTACGAGCGGGAGGCGCGGACGGGACGCCTGGTCGCCGACGACGAGGGCCTCGGCGAGGACGAGCAGGCGGACGCGGTCGCCTGGGACGCCGGCATCGACGGGGGCGCGGCCAGCGCCGAGGAGGCCGCCATGCACCTGGTCGACGACCCGAACGGCCCGGGGGACGGCCCGCTGCGGTGACGCGCGGCTGAGGCCCCCGTCCCGTCGGACCGGTCAGCAGTTCTCGCCGTCGTCCCAGTTCAGCTTGCCGCGACCGAACGGCACCACGCCCGGCTTCAGGGTCTGCGGGATGGTCCAGGCGCCCGACGCCACGTACCAGGGCCCGCAGGTGCCGGGGAGGGCCAGGCGCATCGTCCAGGTCGGCGACGACCGGTCGAGGTAGCGCACCTGGGACCCGTACCGCGTCGCGCCGCCGTCCGCCGTGCGGCGGTAGGTGGCCCAGAAGACCCGGATGCGCTCGCCCGGGCACAGCTGGTCGGTCCACTCCCCGTCGGTCCGGGCCGCGACCTTGACCTCGCCGTCGGTGAAGACCTGCACCACGTCCACCACGCCGGCCGGGGTGCAGCTCACCCGGGGGCTGCCGGTCGTCGCGCGGGGTCGCGGGGCCGCGCCGGCGGTCGACCGGGCCGGCGCCGGCCGCCGCGTCGGGGTCGACGCGCGGGTGGGCGTGGCCGTGGGAGTCGGCGGGCCCGCCGGGACCGGAGCGGCGCTCGGGGTGGCGGCGGTCGGCGACGGCGAGGCGGTCGGCGCGGCGACGGCCCGGGCCACCGGCCGCTCCGGATCGGGACCGGTCACCACGACCACGGTGAACGCCCCCGCCAGGGCTGCGGCGAGCCCGGCCGCCGGCAGCAGCCAGCGCCGCCGGGGCCGGCCGGCCCCGGGTACGTCGGGGGTGGTGGCGTCCAGCGGCTCGGACATGCGGGCTCCGGAGGGGCGGAGGCGAGGGCTCGCCAGGGTGCGTGGATCCTACGGTCCACGACCGCGACCGACGGACGCCGGCCCGCACCACCGCGCCGGCGAGGGGCGACGGCTCGACCGGCGTTGGCGCAACGCTCGCGTTCCGGACATGCCAGGTCCACCTGGCGCCCATAGCGTGCACCCGCCAATCATTCGGCGTCAGTCAGGTGGTGCACTCTCATGGCAAGTGTCGACCGTCGGAAATTCCTGAAGATGATGAGCGCTCCGGTGGCGGCGGCCGCCCTGCCGGTGGACTTCAGCAAGGCCCTCGCCATCCCGGCGAACAACCGGACCAGCTCGATCGAGGACGTCGAGCACGTCATCTTCCTCATGCAGGAGAACCGGTCCTTCGACCACTTCTTCGGCACGATGCGCGGCGTCCGAGGCTTCGCGGACCCGCACCCGGTGCCGCTGCCCTCCGGCCGCAGCGTCTGGCACCAGCCGAACGGCTCCGCGGACCTGCTGCCCTTCCGGCCCGAGGTGCCCGACCTCGGGCAGACCTTCCTGCCGGACCCGCCGCACGGCTGGGCCGACACCCACGGCGCCTGGAACGGCGGCCGGTACGACCGGTGGGTGCCCAACAAGGGCGTGGTCACCATGACCCACCACACGCGCGGCGATCTGCCGTACCACTTCGCCCTCGCGGACGCCTTCACCGTCTGCGACAACTACCACTGCTCGGTGCTGGCCTCGACCGACCCCAACCGCTACCACATGTGGACCGGCTGGGTCGGCAACGACGGCAGGGCCGGTGGTCCCGTCATCGACAACGCCGAGGCGGGCTACGACTGGTCGACGTACCCGGAGCGGCTGGAGCGCGCCGGCGTCTCCTGGAAGGTCTACCAGGACGTCGGCCTGGGGCTGACCGCCGAGGGCTACTGGGGCTGGACCGGGGACCCGTTCATCGGCAACTACGGGGACAACTCGCTGCTCTACTTCCACCAGTACCAGAACGCCCGGCCCGGCACCCCGCTGGCGGACCGGGCGAAGACCGGCACCGAGATCCTGACGCAGGACCGCTCCCCCGAGGCGCTGCTCGCCGACTTCCGGCGGGACGTGGCGAACGGGACGCTGCCGCAGGTGTCCTGGATCGTCGCGCCGGAGGCCTACAGCGAGCACCCGAACTGGGGTCCCGACTACGGCGCCTGGTACATGTCCCAGGTCGTCGACATCCTGGCCGGCCACCCCGAGGTCTGGAGCAGGATGGCCCTGTTCATCACCTACGACGAGGAGGGCGGCTTCTTCGACCACGTGGTGCCGCCGACGCCGCCGCAGAGCCGCGCCGAGGGCCTGTCCACCGTGCCGACGACCAACGAGATCTTCCCCGGCGACGGCCGGCGCGCCGCCGGCCCGTACGGCCTCGGCATCCGGGTGCCGATGATCGTCGTCTCGCCGTGGACCCGGGGCGGCTGGGTCAACTCGCAGGTGTTCGACCACACGTCGCTGATCCGCTTCCTGGAGGCCCGGTTCGCCAAGGGCAACGCGGACCTGGTCGAGTCCAACATCACGCCGTGGCGCCGCGCCGTGGTCGGCGACCTGACCAGCGCGTTCGACTTCCGGACCCCGAACGCCTCGCCGCGGGTGACGCTGCCGGACACCGCCGACCTCAAGCCGGTCGACCTCACCCGCCAGCCCGACGAGGTGCCGGTGCCGCCGGCCGACCCGCGCCTGCCCGGCCAGGAGCGCGGGGTACGGCCCGCCCGGGCCATCCCGTACACCCTGCACGTGGACGGGCGGGCCGCCGGCACCTCGTTCCACCTCGACTTCCGCAACTCCGGTGGCGCCACCGGCGTCTTCGGAGTCCGCTCGGCCGACCCGGCCCAGCCGCCCCGCACCTACACGGTGGAGCCGGGCCGGCAGGTGAGCGACGCCTGGGACGCCACCGCCGGTTACGACCTCCAGGTGCACGGCCCCAACGGCTTCTTCCGCCGCTTCACCGGCGGCGCGGGCGCCGGTGTCGACGTCCGGGCGCGGTACGACGAGCGCGGCCACGAGGTCGACCTGACCCTGGTGAACCGGGGCGCGAAGCGGGTCGAGGTGACCGTCGCCGACCGCTACTCGGCACGGCGGACCCGGCTGTCGTTGAAGCCGGGCGAGACGACGTCGCCGTCCTGGCCGCTGTCGCGGACGCACGGCTGGTACGACCTGACCGTCGCGCTCTCCGCCGACGCCGCCTTCGCGGCCCGGTACGCCGGTCACGTGGAGAACGGCAGGCCCAGCATCAGCGACCCGGCCATGGGCGGCCTGGTCTGATCTCCCTCTCCGCGCGGACCGCCCGAGGTGACCGTCCACCCCCGACCCGGGGGCGGGCGGTCACCTCGGGCGCCAGCGTGCGTCGCCTATCCGACGCCGGTGTTCCCTCGCACGGCCGGCAGGCCGTTCACTGTCGCCACATCGCACCGGCGGAAGGGGACTCCGACATGACGATCAGCCACCACACCGTCGGTCACGGGCCGCACCGGGTGCTGGCCCTGCACGGCTGGTTCGGGTCGGCGCAGGGCTGGGGCTGGCTGCCGGAGCTGATCGACGTCGAGCGGTTCACCTGGGCGTTCCTCGACTACCGGGGCTACGGCGCGCGCACCGGCGTCGCCGGCGAGCACACCCTCGCCGAGATCTCCCGGGACGCCCTGGACCTGGTCGACTCCCTCGGCTGGGACACCTTCTCGGTGGTCGGGCACTCCATGGGTGGCAGCGCCGCCCAGCGGGTCCTCGCCGACGCCCCCGGCCGGGTGGCCCGCCTCGTCGGCATCAGCCCGGTCCCGGCCGGCGGGGTGCCGTTCGACCTGCAAAGCTGGACGCTGTTCGACGGCGCCGCCGCCAACCCGGCCAACCGGCGCGCGATCATCGACCTCACCACCGGCAACCGGCTGTCCGGCCGCTGGCTGGACGAGCTGGTCCGGTTCTCCCTGACCCACTCCACCCCGGAGGCGTTCGGCGCGTACCTCACGGCGTGGGCGCGGACCGACTTCACCGACGAGGTGAAGGGCAACCCCGTGCCGGCGCTCGCCGTGGTCGGCGAGCACGACCCCGCGCTGGGCGCCGACGCGATGCGCGAGACCTGGCTGCGCCACTACCCCAACGCCCGGCTCGAGGTCCTCGCCAACGCCGGCCACTACGCCATGTACGAGACGCCGGTGCGGTTGGCGACGGTGATCGAGGAGTTCCTCGGGCGGTGAGGCGGGGCCGGCCCTCACCGCGCCGCCGGCCGCCGGCCCCGGGTCGACACGAACTGGTACGACATCACGGCGAACCCCGGATCCCGCAGGAGCTTGCGGAACGCCTCCAGCTGACCCGGCGACAACCCCGCGTCGAGCAGCTCCGGCTCCAGCTGCCGGGAGTTCGTCCCGTACAGCGACGCGCCGAGGGTGCCTCCGGGCCAGCTCTGCGAGTGGGTGACCGTGTCCACCTCGACCAGCCCGGCCGCCGCCAGTTCCCCGTGCACGTCCTGCGCCCAGGCCAGATCCGCGCCGTGGCGCTGCAGGATGTCGAGCATCGCGTCGGTCACCTGGGCGAAGAGCTTCGCCGCGTCGTCGCTCGGCGCGGTCAGCACCCGCAGCGGCGCGGTGCAGTCGAACTCCTCGACCACCAGCCACCCGCCCGGGGCCAGCGCGCCGGCCAGCGAGGCAAGCACGCGCCGCCGCTCCGGCAGGTGCAGCAGCACCAGCCGCGCGTGGATCAGGTCGAAGGCGTCGCCGGGCGGCGGCTCGGTGCGCACGTCGTGCCGGCGTACGTCGAGGTTGCCGGTCGGGGTGAGGTGGGCGGTGTCGAGGTCGGTGGCCAGCACCCGGCCGCCGGGGCCGACCGCGCGGGCCAGGCTGCGGGCGACCGAGCCGCCGCCGGCGCCGACCTCCCAGCACCGGCCGCCCGGGGCGAGCACCGGCGGGGCGATCCGGCGCGCGGTGATCGGGTCCAGGAAGGACTCCAGCGCCCGCAGCTGGGGCACAGCCTCCGGGGAGCCGTTGTCGAAGGCGTAGTCGGTGTCAGGCTCGTGGGTCGGCATCGTTCCTCATCCCTGTCGCAGCGGGTCGGGTCAGGTGCCCGGCGTCGGGCCAGAGCCCGGGCACCGGTCGGGGAGCCGGCGGCTCCGGGACCGCGGCGACGCTGAGCATCGCCGCCAGGACGTCCGGGTCGGCCCGGGCCTCGTGCACCGGCCGGTCGTAGACCACCCGGCCGTACTCCAGCACCGCGATCCGGTCCGCCACCTCGACGGCGTGCCGGAGCTGCTGTTCGACGAGCAGCACGGTCAGCCCGGTCCGGGCCAGCGTGCCGACCAGCTCCCGCACCCGGGCCGCCAGGTCGGGGGCGAGCCCCTCGCACGGCTCGTCGAGCAGCAGCAGCCGGGGCTGGCCGAGCAGGGCCCGCGCGATGGCCAGCATCTGCTGCTCGCCGCCGGACAACTGGTCGCCGCGGTGGCGCAGCCGCGAGCCCAGGCGGGGCAGCAGCTCCAGGATCCGGGCCACCGTCCAGCCCTCGCCGCCGGGCGTGGCGGCCCGCCACGGCGCGGCCGCCAGGACCAGGTGCTCGGCCACGGTCAACCGGGAGAAGACCCGCCGGCCCTGCGGGACCAGGCCGACGCCGGACCGGGCGATCCGGTGCGGCTGCCGGCCGGCGACCTGCACGCCGCCGATCTCGATCCGCCCGGAGTACGGCCGCACCAGGCCGGCGATGCTGTGCACCAGCGTGCTCTTGCCCGCGCCGTTGCGCCCCACCACCGCCTGGACGGTGCCGGTCCGCACGTCGAGACTCACCTCGTGCAGCACCGTGCCGCCCGCGTAGCCGGCGCGGAGCCGGTCGACCCGCAACATCAGGCCACCCCCTCGGCGTACGCCTCGCGGACCGGGCCGGAGGCGCGGATCTGGGCCGGCGTCCCGGTGGCCAGCGTCCGGCCGTCGCGCAGCACGGTCACCGTGTCGCAGAGCGCGTAGACCAGGTCCAGCCGGTGCTCGACCAGCAGCACCGCGACCGCCCGGGGCAGCGTCCGCAGGAACTCCACGAGCCACCCGACCTCGACGGCGGACAGCCCCGCGGCCGGCTCGTCGAGCAGCAGCAGCCGGGGCCGGCCGGCCAGCCCCATGGCGATCTCCACCTGCCGGCGCTGCCCATGCGCGAGCTGTCCGGCCGGGATCGCGGCGATCTCGCCCAGGCCGACCCGCGCCAGCAGCGCGTCCGCCGTGCGGCCGGCCGCCCGTCGGCGCGCCGACGGGTGCCACCGGCCCGGCCGGACCGCCCGGGGCAGCGCGGCGACCAGCACGTTCTCCCGCACGGTCAGCGTCGACCAGACGGCGGGACGCTGGTGGATCCGCCCGATCCCCCGACGACACCGAGCGGCCGGGCCCAGCCGGGTGACGTCCCGGCCGGCCAGCAGCACCCGACCGCCGCCGGCCCGGGTCGACCCGCCCAGCACGTCCAGCAGGGTCGTCTTGCCGGCGCCGTTCGGCCCGATCAGCGCGTGCCGCTGGCCCGGCGCGATCCGCAGGTCGGCGCCGTCCAGCGCGGCCAGCGACCCGTACCGGACGGTGATCCCGTGGGCGGACAGCAGCGGGGTCATGCGCGTGCTCCCGTCGTCGTCGGGCGGTCCGGGGCGGGACGGCGGGCCGGAACGGACGGGTGCAGCCGGCCGCGTACCGCCGGGCGGCGCACGCCGTCGGGGAGCAGGTGGACGGCGGCGACGAACGCCAGCCCGAGCACCAGCGGCGCCTGCCCGGGGAGCACGCCGAAGAGCCAGTCCCGGGCGGCCACCACGAGCGCGGCGCCGACCAGCGCGCCGCCCACCGAGGCGGTGCCGCCGATCACCACGCCGAGCAGCAGCAGGGCGGAGGTGTCGAAGCCGAAGTCGGCCGGCGAGACGAACTGCTGGGCCACCACCAGCAGGGAGCCGGCGGCGCCCGCGACCGCCCCGGCGGCGACGTGCACGCCCGCCACGTGGACCGGCACCCGGTGGCCGCTGGCCCGCAGCCGTGCCTCGTCGTCCCGGCCGGCCCGCAGCAGCAGCCCGACCCGGGTGCGCAGGACCAGCAGCACCACGCCGACCAGGGCGGCGACGACCACCAGGGTGTACAGGTAGCGGGCCTGGTCGGTGGCCAGCACCGGCATCCCCCACAGTGGACGGGACGCGGTGACGCCGGCCAGCCCGTCGGTGCCGCCGGTCACCGACCGCCAGCGCCCGACGACGGTCACCGCGAGTTCGCCGACCGCCAGGGTGATCATGAGGAGCACCACTCCCCGCGCGGAGACCACCAGCGGGACGGTCACCGCGGCCAGCGCCGCGCCGGCCGCCGCCGCGACGCCCAGGTGCACCAGGCCGACGTCGGAGAGCCGGCTGCCGACGACCGCGCTGGCGTAGGCGCCCGCCGCGTAGGGGGCGGTCTGGCCGAGGGTGGGCAGGCCCGCGACGCCGGTGAGCAGGGCGACGCTCACCGCCACCAGGCCGAGCGCCAGGGTGCGGGCGAGCAGCGCGACCGTGTAGTCGTCGACCGTCCACGGCGCCAGCACGAGGGCGGCCACGACCACGGCGGCGACACTCCGGCGCAGCGCGCGGACGGCCTGCCGCCTCACGTCGTCCTCCGCGCCGTGGCGAGGCCCCGGGCCCGGACCGCGAGCACCGCCGCCATGGCGGCGAAGAGCAGGAACGGTGCGGCCGACGGGGCGAGCGCGACGCCCAGGGTCTGGATCTGACCGACGGCCAGCGCGGCGAGCAGGGTGCCGGTCATCGAGCCGAGGCCACCGAGGACGACGACCACCAGGGAGAGCAGCAGCACGGCGTCGGCGGTGTCCGGCCCGGGACCGATGATCGGCGCGCCGAGCACGCCCGCGGCGCCGGCCAGCGCCCCGGCGGCCGCGAGCACGCCGACCCGGATCCGGACCGGGCTCACCCCGAGGACGGCGACCATCTCGGCGTCGTCGACCGCCGCGCGGACCAGCATCCCGGCCCGGGTGCGCCGCACCACGAGGTGGATGAGGACGGCGAGCAGCGCGGCGACGACGATGAACACCAACCGGTACGCCGCGTAGCGGTGACCGGCGACGGCCACCGACCCGTCCAGCACGGCGGGGACGCGCACCGGCGGGTCGTCCGGCCCGAAGGCGCCCACCAGCAGGCTCCCGCCGGCCAGCGCCACCCCGAAGGTCAGCAGCGCCTGGGTGAGGTGGTTGCGCGCGGCGACCCGGGTGAGCAGCCCGGCGACCAGCGCGCCGGACGCGGTGGCGGCCACCACCCCGACGGCCAGCGCCAGCGCCAGGCTCGGCCAGCCGCCGTCCAGCAGCGCCGCCGCGGTGTAGCCGCCGATCGCGTAGAGGGTGCCGTGCGCCAGGTTGAGGATGCCGGCGACGCCGAAGCAGAGCACCAGCCCCGCGGCAGCGACGAAGACCAGCAGCCCGTAGGCGACCCCGTCCAGGGCGGGGACGACGTACGGGTCGAACCGGATGCCGGCGGCCACCACGGTCACCCGCCGACGGTGGCGAGGTCGCCCACCACGGTGTTGGACAGCGCCCGGCCGTCCTGGCGGACCTGGCGCAGGTACCACTTCTGCACGGGCGCGTGGGTGGTCGGCGAGAACTGCCAGGTGCCCCGCGGGCTGGCGATCTGGCCGAGCTGGCCGATGGCCGCGTTGACCCGCTCCGGGGTCGGGTCGTCCCCGGCCGCCGCGATGGCCCGGTCCAGCACGGCCGCCGCGTCGTAGGAGGCCATGGCGTAGGTCGTCGGGGAGCCGTCGTGCTCGGCCTTCCAGGCGGCCACGAAGGCCCGGTTCTCCGCGTTGTCGAGGTCCGGCGAGTAGTTGAGCACCGAGAAGATGTCCCGGGCCGCCTCGCCCTGCGCGTTGAGCACGCCCCCCTCGGTCAGGAAACCGGCGGCGTAGAGCGGCAGGTCCTTCACCTCCGACTGGGCGTACTGCTTGACGAAGTCGACGGCGGCACTGCCGGCGTAGAACGTGTAGACGGCGTCCGCCCCGGAGGCCTTGATCCGCGCGAAGTACGGGGTGAAGTTGGTGGTCGTCGGGAACGGGGTGAAGGTGGTCCTGCCGTCCGGGTTGGCCAGCTTGCCGCCGGCCTTCGCGAAGGCCTCGGTGAAGCCGCGCAGCTCGTCCCAGCCGCCCTGGTAGTCCGGGCCGATGGCGTAGACGCTGCCCTTGACGTCGTCGCGCACGTGCTGGGCGATCGCCTCCCCCGGCTCGTCGGACAGGTAGGAGGTGTGCCAGACCCGGGACACGTCCTTCAGCTCCGGCCGGCCGTTGGAGCCGACGAACGGCACCTTCGTCTCGTTGAGCAGCGGGTAGACCGCGGCCACCGAGCCGCCGCCGACGACGCCGGTCAGCGCGACCACCCGGTCCTGCTTGAGCAGCTTCGTGGCGGCGGGCACCGCGGTCGCCGCGCCGTTGCCCTCGTCGGCGACCACGAGTTCCACCTCCCGGCCGCCGAGCTTGCCGTCGTGGGTGGACAGGTAGAGCTGGAAACCGTCGCGGATGTCCTTGCCGACCGCCTGGTACGTGCCGGAGAGCGACGCCAGCAGGCCGATCTTGACGGACCCGCCGGGGCCGGCGGCGCCCTGGTCGTCGGCGCACGCGGGCGCGGCGAGCAGGACGAGGGCGAGCAGCGCCGCGGTGCGGGCA
>NZ_JBSSLX010000189.1:0-11270 GCF_053890995.1 Micromonospora sp. I033
CTTCGACGCGCCGTCCGGCCCGCCCGGCCCGGGCATCACGGCGTTGGCCCGGGTGTACGCCGACCAGCTCGCCCGGATCGCGCGGACCGCGCACCCCGGCCGGTTCCGGCTGCTGGTGGCCGCCGAGTCGGCGGGCGCGCTGATCGCCGCCGAGATGGGCGCGGCCGGGCTGCCCTGGCGTGCCGACGTGCACGACGCGATCCTGGCCGACCTGCTCGGCGAGGCGTCCCCGGTCGGCGGGCCACCCCGCCGGCTGGCCGAGCTGGCCGCCCGCATCGCCGACGCGTTCGGCGTCCGCCAGGTGCACGCCGACTCCCCGGCCGAGCTGCTCAGGGCGTTCGCCCGGGCCGGCGTGGAGCTGCCGAACACCCGGGCCTGGGTGCTGCGCGGGGTGGAGCACCCGGCGGTGCCGCTGGTCCTGGAATACAAGGAGCTCTACCGGATCTGGACGGCGCACGGCTGGGCCTGGCGGGACGCCTGGGTCTCCGGCGGCCGCTTCCACCCGGAGTACGTGCCGGGCGGCGTGGTCTCCGGCCGGTGGGCCACCCGCGGCGGCGGGGCGTTGCAGATCCCGAAGGTGATCCGACGGGCCGTGGTGGCCGACCCGGGCTGGACCTTCGTGGTGGCCGACGCGGGCCAGCTCGAACCGCGGGTGCTCGCCGCGGTCTCCGGCGACGAGCGGCTGGCCGCCGCCGGGGGCGCCGGCGACCTCTACGCCGCGCTGGCCCGGGACGCCTTCGCCGGTGACCGGGCCCGGGCCAAGGTGGCCCTGCTCGGTGCCATGTACGGGCAGACCGGGGGCGCCGCGGTGCCGGCCCTGGCGGTGCTGAAGAAGAACTACCCGACCGCGTTCGGCCATGTCGAGGCGGCCGCCCGCACCGGCGAGGCGGGCGGGCTGGTCCGGTCGTGGCTGGGTCGCACCTGCCCGCCGGGGTCGGCCGGCTTCGACGACGGCGACGAGGTCCCGGTGGACGGCGGGGCCGATCCGCAGAGCCCGCGCGCCCGGGCGGCCCGCTCGCGCGGGCGGTTCACCCGCAACTTCGTCATCCAGGCCACCGCCGCCGAGTGGGCCTCCACCCTGCTGGCCACGCTCCGCACCGAGCTGGCCGGCACCCGGGCCGAGCTGGTCTTCTTCCAGCACGACGAGGTGATCGTGCACTGCCCGGCCGAGGCGGCCGACACGGTCGCCGCCACGGTCACCGAGGCCGGGGCGCGGGCCACCCGGCTGCTCTTCGGCGAGACGCCGGTCCGCTTCCCGCTCGACCTGTCCGTGGTGGACTGCTACGCCGACGCGGCATAGTCACGCAATTTTCCGTTTTGCCCCGCTACCCGCTCCCGGGCGCGCTCGTTGGGCCCGGTGTGCGTACGACGGGACGGACCGGGCGCGGCTGCCTCCGGTCCGTCCCCCAGGTCGAGGGGGCACCGCTGAACCGGATCGCAGGAATGATCATCGCCGCTGGTGGGGGCCGCCGGATCGGCGGACCCGAGGCGCTGCTGCACCAGGGGGGGAAGCCCCTGGTGCGCCAGATGATCGACACGATGGCCGAGGCGGGCTGCGTGGAGGTCGTGGTCGTGCTGGGCGCGGCGGCGGACCAGGTGCGGCAGACGACCGACCTGAGCGCGGCCACCGTGGTGGTCAACCGGGCCTGGGGGACCGGGGTCGGCTCCTCGATCCGGGCCGGGCTGGCCGCGCTGACCGACGAGACCATCGAGGCGGTGGTCGTGGTGCCGGTGGACATGCCCGGGCTCACCGCGACGGCGATCCGCCGGGTCGCCGCCCTGCCGTACCCGGACGTGCTGGTCTGCGCCACCTACGACGGGCTGCGCGGCTATCCGATGCTCTTCGGCCGCCGGCACTGGTCCGGCATCGCCACCCTGGCCAGCGCCGACGTCGGCGCCCGGCCCTACCTGCTGGCGCACAAGGATCAGATCGTGGACATCGCCTGCGACTCGGTGGCCGACGGCAGCCGGATCGACAGCCCGGAGCTGATGGCGCTCTACGGCCTGAGCATCCCGGAGCAACGGGTCGGCGTCTGAGGTGGACTGAGTATCCGTACGGATGTGGCGGGTGACTGAGCGGCGATACTCGTTGCCATGCGTCGACTCGCCACCGCCCTGCTGTGCCTGATCGCGCTCGCGAGCTGCGCGAGGCCGGGCGAGGCGCCCGCGCCGGCCGACGGCGTCCCGGACACCCGCTGGGCCACCTACCAGGCCGATGTCACGGCGGTACGCCTCAGCGCCGACCCGCGTTCGCTCGTGCTGACCGTGGCGCTGCTCGGTGACGCCAACGGGTGCTCCCGGAATCCGCGAGTCACCTACCTGGTCGAGGAGAACAACCGCGTCTACGCCAACGTGGTGCAGGACTCGCGCCTGTCGGCGGTGGTCGGGGCCTGCCCCACCCACACCCCCGGCGAGGTGACGCTGACCGCGCCGACGCCGATCGCCGGCCGCGTCGTCGTGCTCAACCAGGAGCCGTGGAAACGCGACGGTGGCGAGTACCGCCGCTGCGACCCGACGTTCGGCTGTGACCCGATGCCGACGGACCACTGTGACCCCGCCTGGATCAGCGTCGCGGTCCGCGGCATGGACGTGTCCCGGCACTCCGTCGGCTCGCCCGAGGGCTGCGACGGCAGGTGGCTGGTCATGACGGTGCCGTTCGACCCGGTGCCGTGCGGTGCCGAGGCGAGGGCGGGCTGCACGCCGTCGGTCAACGTCCGCCGATACTTCCTGCGCTGGTCCGGCCCGGGCGGCTGGGCGACGATCGCCAGTTCGACGGAGGCCGGCTGCGGACGTGTCCGCACGGTGGAGCCGACCTTCCCGAGGAAGCTCTGCGCCGACCTGCCCGAGCCGTGACCGTCGGCGAAGCCGCTCGTCGCCGCTGCTTCGCGCTGTCGTAGCGGGATGCCAGGATGCGGGCATGCCGTATGACGAGGACCTCGCGAACCGGGTACGGGAACTGGTTGGGCCGGAGACCGGATTCGCCGAGAAGCGCATGTTCGGCGGCCTGGCCATGATGCTGAACGGCAACATGGCGGTGGTCGTCCGCGGTGCCGGCGGGCTCATGGTCCGCGTCGACCCGGCGGAGTCCGAGCGCCTGGAAGCGGAGCCCGGCGCGCAGGCGACGGTGATGCGGGGGCGGCCGATGCGGGGCTGGATCACCGTGGATCCCTCGGCCTGCGCGCGGGACGCCGATCTGGCCCGGTGGGTCGGCCGCGGCGTCAGCTACGCCGGGACCCTGCCGGCGAAGTAGGGCGGGCGGCGCCCAGGGCCGGCCGCTCAAGACCGAGCCGGTCGGCCAGTTCGCCCACCACCTCGGCCAGTGCGAGGGGCGTCGGCCGTCGGGTGACGAGGAACAGCGTGAAGCGGCCCGGCACCGGCGCCGGAGCGACCCGCTCGTCCGAGGCCGCGTAGGCCAGCGCGAGCCCGCGCGGCAGGACGACCGGGCAGCCGAGCAGCCGGCCCATCCGGACCGCCGTCTCGCCCGTGGCCGCCGGCTTCGGCCGGGCCCCCAGCGCGGAGAGCCGCCGGTGCAGGGCGTCTGCGGACGCGTCGTAGGTGTGCGCCACCACGTCGAGGCCGGCGAACGGCCGGCGCCCGGCCCCGAGCCGTACCCCGGGCGGGGTGAGCAGGGCCAGCCGGTCACCGGCCACGGGTGACGCGGTGGCCGTGGCCGGCAGCCGCATCTGGTTGGCGACGGTGACGAAGGCCGCGTCGAGCGAACCCTCGCCCACCCACTCGACCAGGCGGTCGCCGTGGTCGGTGACCTGGTGCACCGTCGCGTCCCGGAGCAGTTCGGCCAGGGCGGGGAACAGCCACGCGGCCAGGCTCGGGAAGGTGCCCACGCTCAGCACCTCGCCGCGCGCCGCCGCGCGGGTCCGGTCGAAGATCGCCTCCAGGTGGCCGAGCACGTGGACCGCCTCCGCGGCCAGCGCCCGGCCGGCCGGGGTCGGTCGCGCCCCGGTGGTGTCCCGGTCGAAGAGCCGCTCGCCGATCCGGCGCTCCAGCGCCGCCAGCCGGTTGCTCGCGGCCGGCTGGCTGATCCGCATCTCGCGACCGGCGGCGCCGAGGGAGCCGTGCCGGGCCAGCGCCGCCACGAGTCGCAGGTCCTCGACCGTGGGTAGGGAGCTCATATGCACAGGTTATGAGGCGGCGGACCCGACCACCAGCTACCGGGCGACCGGGCGGAGCCACAGGATCGAGGGCATGGACACCCGCCGGGACATCGCCGCCATGCTGACCACCACCTTCGTCACCTGGCTCGGGCAGCGCACCACCGCCGTCGCGCTGCCCCTGGTCGCGCTCGCCGAGACCGGATCGGCCTGGACCACCGGACTGGTCGGCGGCGCGGTCGGGCTGCCCGTGCTCACCTCGGCGTGGTGGGCGCGCGGCCTGCGGCAGCGGCTGACCACCGGACGGGCCCTCGCCGGGGTGCTCGCGGTCCAGGTGCTCGGCCTGCTCGTCATCCCCGTCGGCGCGGCCCTCGGCACCGTCGGCCCGCTGCACCTGACCGCCGCCGGGCTGATCACCGGTGCCGCCACCACGCTGAGCGGGCCGGCGCAGCGGGCCCTGCTCGCCGACCTCTGCGCCGGCGCCGACGCCGCCGCCCGGATGCTGGCCTGGCAGGACTTCGCGCACCGCAGCACCATGATCCTGGCGCCGCCGCTGGCCGGCTGGGCGGTCACCGTCGGCGGGCCGGTCCGGCTCCTCTGGGCGGAGGCGGCCGGCGTCGCCCTGGGCGCCGCCCTGCTGCTGGCCGTCCGCGGCACCGCCGCGCCCCGGGTCGGTGAGGGCGCCACCGCCGCTCCCGCGCTCCGGCACGTGCTGGCCCGGCACCCCGAGGTACGCCGCGCGGTGACCATGGCCGGCGTCGGCGGCCTCACCTGGTTCGCCTTCACCCTCGGCCTCGCCATCCTGGGTGCGGAGACCGGCCGGCCCGGGCTGCTCGTCTCGGCCGGCATGACCGGCTACGGTGTCGGCTCGCTCGCCGGCGCGCTGCTCGCGCCCGGGCTCGTACCCCGGCTGCCGCCCCTGGGCACCGTCGCGGCCGGCTGGGTGGTGCTCGGCGCGACCTTCGCGGCGCTGCCCGCGGTCACCGCGTCGCTGCCGCTGATCGCGCTCCTGGCCGCCGTGGGCGGCCTCGCCATGCCGCTCGGCATCGGCGCCGTCAACCGCCTCATCACCATCCGCACCGAGGGCGCGGAACGGCGGGCCGCCTTCGCCGCGGAGAGCCTGGTGCACGACGGCGCCGTCTCGATCGGCCTGCTCGCCGGCGGGGCGGTGATCGGCCTGGGCGGCGCGGGTCCGACGCTTGTCGTGGCGGGCGCCGCCCAGGTCGCCGTCGGACTCCTCGCCGGGCCGTGGCTGATCCCGCTTCCGGCGCGGGTCCCGATTTCGGCCGTCGACCGGCCGGTCCCCGAGCCGGCAACCCGTTGACCGGCCGGGTCCGCGAAGGGCGCCGGGTCAGTTGTCGTCCGCCGGGCCCGGCGGGACCGGTTCGGCTCGCTGGCGGCGGCGCCGCGCGGCGACGACCAGGGCACCGATGCCGATGACGGCGATGCCGGAGGTTCCCGCGGCCCAGCCGGAGGTGAAGCCGCTGCGCCGAGCCGTGTCCATGGTGGCGGTGCTGACCTGCGGGTTCGGTGCCGGGAGCCGCGAACGCCGTCGGCGCGCTCGCGCCCGCCGACGGCGGGGACGGTGGTGGCGTGGCCGACGCCCGACTGGGGCGTGGCGTCAGCGCCTCGTAGAGGCCGAAACCGGCGGGCTGCCACTCGGGGTGCTGAACTGTTCGGACGATCTTGTAGCGCAGGACGATCCGGCGCACCCGCACCTGCATACATTCTGCTGACCTCCACCGGGCCGGCGGACGGACCCGGCGCCCGTGCCCATCGGGCTGCGAACATGTCGGTCCGCCGGCCCGTCCCGCCAACCCGCCCCGGGAACCGTCAGGCGTCCGGCAGCCGGTTGGTGGTGACCAGGCGGCGGTACCAGTGGGCGCTGTCCTTCCAGGTGCGCGCCTGGGTGTCGTAGTCGACGCGGATGATGCCGAACCGCCGGTCGTACCCGTAGGTCCACTCGAAGTTGTCCAGCAGTGACCAGACGAAGTAGCCGCGGACGTCGGCGCCCGCCGTGATGGCGTCGGCCACGGCTCCGACGTGCCGGCGCAGGTAATCGACCCGCCGGTCGTCGTGCACCGCGCCGTCGGGGGAGACCTCGTCGTCGAACGCGGCGCCGTTCTCCGTGATCATCAGCGGCTGGTCCGGGTGCTCCCGGTGCAGGCGCAGCAGCAGCTCGGTCATCCCGCCCGGGTCGATGTTCCAGCCCATCGCGGTGTGCGGGCCGGGCTGGGGCAGGAAGTCGACATCGCCGGCGCCCACCCACGGGGTGTGGGCCGAGGCGCCGTGGCCGTCCGCGGCGGACCGGGGTGACACGCCGTCCCAGGCCCGCACCAGGGTGCTGGAGTAGTAGTTGACGCCCAGCACGTCCAGCGGCACGACGGCGGTCCGCTCGTCGCCGTCGCGCACGAAGGACCAGTCGGTCACCCCGGCGGTGTCGGCGAGCAGGTCGGCCGGGTACGCCCCATCGAGCATCGGGCCGAGGAAGGCCCGGTTGGCGAGGGCGTCGATCCGGCGTACCGCGTCGTGGTCGGCTGCCGAGTCGGAGGCGGGGCGGATCACGTGCAGGTTCAGCGTGACCGAGAGCTCGGCGGCCGGGGCCAGCTCGCGGACCAGCCGCCCGGCCAGGCCGTGCGCCAGGTTCAGGTGGTGCACGGCGGCCAGCGCCGCGGCCGGCTCGGTCCGCCCCGGGGCGTGCACCCCGGAGGCGTAGCCGAGGTAGGCGGAGCACCACGGCTCGTTGAGCGTGGTCCAGGTGTGCACCCGGTCGCCGAGCGCGCCGACGATGCCGGCGGCGTAGTCGGCGAACCGGAGGGCCGTGTCCCGGGCCGGCCAGCCGCCCGCATCCTCCACCTCCTGCGGCAGGTCCCAGTGGTACGTCGTGGCGACCGGCTGGATGCCGAGGTCGAGCAGCCGGTCCACAAGCCGCGAGTAGAAGTCCACCCCGGCCGGGTTGAGCGGGCCGGCGCCGCCGGGCTGCACCCGGGGCCAGGAGATCGAGAACCGGTACGCCCTGACCCCCAGCTCGGCCAGGTGGCGCAGGTCCTCCGGCCAGCGGTGGTAGTGGTCGGCGGCAATGTCCCCGGTGTCCCCGTTGCGGGTCAGCCCGGGGGTGTGGCTGTACGTGTCCCAGATGGACGGCCCCCGGCCGTCCTCCTTCGCCGCTCCCTCGATCTGGTAGGCCGCCGTGGCCGCGCCCCAGACGAAGCCCTCGGGAAACTCGACGCCGCTCATCCCGTCACCTCCACGATGTACCCCGACGAAGTCCCCGACACCAGCTCGGCGTCGGCCGTGCCGTCCCGGTAACGCACCTCGAACTCGGCGCCCGGCCCGCCGTCGGGCGCCGGCACCCGTACCCGGGTCCGTTGCCCCTCGACCGGCGCGAACAGCCGTAGCCGCACGCCGTCGGCCCACGCGTAGTCCGGCCGGTCGTCGCGGGCGCCGGTCGGTATCACCGCGCCGGGCCGGACGAGCACCGGCACGCTGTCCAGGTCGTGCTTCTCGGTCACCCAGCCCGGGCCGCTCACCCGCTCGCCGGTGACCAGGTGGGTCCAGGTACCGGCCGGCACGTAGTAGGTCACCTGGCCGTCCGGGCTCAGCACCGGCGCCACCAGCAGGTCCGGGCCGAGCATGTACTGCCGGTCGAGGTATGCGGCGGTCGGGTCGTCCGGGAACTCCAGCAGCATCGGCCGCATGATCGGCAGCCCCTCCCGGTGAGCCTCCTCGGCGGCGGCCGCCAGGTACGGCATCAGGCGCAGCTTGAGCCGGGTGAAGTGGCGCAGCACGTCCACCGCCTCGTCGTCGAACGCCCACGGCACCCGGTAGGAGCCGGAGCCGTGCAGGCGCGAGTGCGAGGAGAGCAGCCCGAAGGCGATCCACCGCTTGAACACCGCCGCGTCCGGGGTGCCCTCGAAGCCGCCGATGTCGTGGCTCCAGTAGCCGAAGCCCGACGCGGCCAGCGACAGTCCGCCGCGCAGCGACTCGGCCATCGCTCCGAAGGTGGACTCGCAGTCGCCGCCCCAGTGCACCGGGAACTGCTGCCCGCCCGCGGTCGCCGACCGGGCGAAGAGGACCGCCTCGCCCTCGCCGCGTTCGGCCTCCAGCAGCTCGAAGACGGTCTTGTTGTAGAGGTAGGAGTAGTAGTTGTGCATCCGCTGCGGGTCGGCGCCGTCGTGCCAGACCACGTCCGTCGGGATCCGCTCGCCGAAGTCGGTCTTGAAACAGTCGACGCCCATGTCGAGCAGGACCTTGAGCTTGCCGGCGTACCAGGAGGCCGCGTCGGGGTTGGTGAAGTCGACCAGCGCCATGCCGGCCTGCCACATGTCCCACTGCCAGACCGAGCCGTCCGGCCGGCGCACCAGGTAGCCAGCCTCCCGGCCCTCCTCGAACAGGTACGACCGCTGAGCGATGTACGGGTTGATCCAGACGCAGACCTTCAGGCCGCGCTCGTGCAACCGGCGCAGCATCCCCTCCGGGTCGGGGAATGTCGCCGGGTCCCAGACGAAGTCGACCCAGTGGAACTGCCGCATCCAGAAGCAGTCGAAGTGGAACACCGACAGCGGCACGTCCCGCTCGGCCATCCCGTCGATGAACTCGTTCACCGTCTTCTCGTCGTACGAGGTGGTGAACGAGGTGGACAGCCACAGCCCGTAGGACCAGGCGGGGATCCGGGCCGGTCGGCCGGTCAGCGCGGTGTACCGGCGCAGCACGTCCTTCGGGGTGGGGCCGTCGATCAGGTGGTAGGTGAGCGACTGCCCGGCCACGCTGAACTGGGTCTGCGACACCACCTCCGAGCCGATCTCGAAGGAGACGTGCTCGGGGTGGTCGACGAAGACGCCGTACCCGGCGCTGCTCAGGTAGAACGGCACGTTCTTGTACGCCTGCTCGCTGGCCGTGCCGCCGTCGGCGTTCCAGATGTCGACGGTCTGGCCGTTCTTCACGTACGCCCCGAACCGCTCGCCGAGGCCGTGGATCGTCTCGCCGACGCCGAGCGCGAGTCGTTCGTGCACGTACGAACCGCCGTCGGCGTCGGTCACGATGCCGATGCTGCGCTCGGTGGACGAGGTGACCAGCCGGTCGCCGCGCAGGAAGTCGACCCGCCAGCGACCGGTCAGGGCGACGCGGGCGGTCAGCTCGCCGGTGGTCAGCAGGGCATGCAGCCCGGTGATCTCGACGTGCACCGGGTGCGCGGCGGATTCGGCGAGGGCGAAGCGGGGTTGCCGGGGCAGCCCGCCGGTGTGGTGGCCGATGGTCACCCCGATCACCCCGGGGGCCGGGGAGAAGAACCGGACGGTGACCACCGGCCGGTTGAGGGTGTCGCCGCGCCCGGTGATCCGGCCGGTCGGGGCGAACACGGTGAACCCGCGCTCGTCCGGCTCCACCGACTCGACCGTGCCGGGCCGCAGCACGCGGACCCCGGGGCGCAGTTGCCAGTACCCGTCGGTGAACTTCACTTCTCGGCTCCTGCCGTGATGCCGCGCGCCAGGGTGCGCTGGAAGATGAGGAAGAAGAGGATCGCCGGTACCAGGCTGAGCAGTGCGCCGGCGTTGGTGGTGGGGGCGTCCATCAGCCGGTCGCCCTGCAACGAGGCGAGCGCGACCGGGACGGTCTGGGTCTGGTTGTCGATGAGCATGACCAGCGGGATGAGGAACTCGTTCCAGGTCCAGATGAAGAAGAAGACCAGCAGCACGGCGAGGGTGGGCCGCAGGTTCGGCAGCACCACCCGCCACAGGATCCGCCACCTGCCGGCGCCGTCCAGCGCCGCCGCCTCCAGCAGTTGGCGCGGGAAGGTGCTCAGCACCGAGGCGAGCAGATAGGTGCCGAAGGCGCTCTGGATGACCGTGAAGATGATGATCACGGCGAGCCGGGTGTTGTAGAGCCCGGCCTCCTTGGCGAAGTGGTAGAGCGGGTAGATCAGCGCCTCCTGCGGCAGCATGTTCGCCAGCAGGAACAGGCCGATGATCCAGAGCCGGCCGCGGACCCGGCCGATGCCCAGCGCGTACGCGTTCAGCAGGGAGACCAGCACGCCGGCCACGGCGACCGAGCCGGCGATGAGGACCGAGTTCCACAGCTTCACCGGGAAGTCGACCTGCTCCCAGTAGGTCCGCAGGCCGTTCGTGTAGAACTCCGACGGCCAGCTCAACGGGCCGTTCGTCGAGTAGTCGCCGGGGGATTTGAACGCGTTGAGCAGCATGAACGCGAACGGCACCAGCATGGCCAGCGCCGCCACGGTGACCAGGGCGAGCACCGCCCAGCGGCCGGCGCCGCGGTGGTGCCGGTCCCGGACCCGCCAGACCCGCCGGGCCCGGCCGGCGGCTGGGGTGGTCGTGACGGCCATCAGAGCCCTCCGTCCCGTCGCTCGGCCCGGTTCTGCGCCCGGATGAAGAGCACACTCACCACCACGATGATCAGCGTGAGCACCATGGAGATCGCCGAGCCGTAGCCGACGTGCAGCTTCTTGAAGAAGGTGTAGTAGGCGAAGTAGGACGGGACGTTGGTGGCGTTCTCCGGCCCGCCCCGGGTCAGCGCGTAGATCGGCCCGAACACCTTCATGGCCGCGATGGTGCAGGTCAGCCCGACCACGAACGTCTCGGGCCGGATCTGCGGGAGGGTGATCGCCCGGAACCGGCGGAACCAGCCGGCGCCGTCCAGCTCGGCGGCCTCGTAGAGCTCCGGGTCGACCCGCTCCAGCGCCGCCATGAAGACGACCACCGGGTAGCCGATCTGCACCCAGATCATCACCGCCATCACCGCGGGCAGCGCGGTGTCCGGGTCGCCGAGCCAGTCGTGCCGCAGCGCGCCGAGCCCAACCGCGTCGAGCAGCCCGTTGAACGCGCCGTCCGGCCGCAGGATCCAGCCCCACACGATGCCGGCCACCACGACCGGGAGCACCTGCGGCAGGTAGAAGGCGGCCCGCAGCGCGGCGGCGGTGCGGGGCCTGAACCTGCGGCCGATGGCGTCGAAAAGCACCGCGGCGAGCACCAGGCCGATCAGCGTGGGCAGCACCACCATCGCGACGATCATCGCCAGGGTGTTGCGGAACGACATCCAGAAGACGCCGTCGTCCAGCAGGTTCCGGTAGTTCTCCAGGCCGATGAAGGTGGGGTCGCCGACCCCGGACCAGCGGGTGAGCGAGAGGTAGCCGGTGTAGACCAGCGG
>NZ_JBSSLX010000190.1:0-11180 GCF_053890995.1 Micromonospora sp. I033
CGGCAACGACACCATGCGGAATTGTTATCAAGCCGAAGTCGGCATACGAGACCGAGTACGGTCTCGTGGGCTCGGAGATGTGTATAAGAAGAAGCGCCGTCGGCGTCCAGGCCGGTCGCCTCGAACAGGTTCCACTGGCGCAGCACCGGGACCACCACCTCGTCCCGGTGCTGGCGCAGGTCGTAGATGCCGGCCAGGGCGATGGCCACCGACTTGCGGGCGAAGCCCTCGATGCCGACGCCCGGCATCTGGAAGTCGGCCAGCACGTCGGCCACGGCCCGCATGGCCTGGCTGGGGGCCAGCTCGAAGGCCGCGCCGAGCAGGTTGCGGTAGAAGACCATGTGCAGGTTCTCGTCGGCGGCCACCCGGGCCAGCAACGCCTCGCAGGTCGGGTCGCCGGTCGCCCGGCCGGTGTTGCGGTGCGAGATCCGGGTGGCCAGTTCCTGGAACGAGACGTACGCCAGCGAGTGCAGCACCTCGTCGTCGTGGGTGTTGACGTAGCCCGCCGACATGTGGGTCATCCGGGCCCGCTCCAGCGCCACCGGGTCGACCGCCCGGGTCACCGTGAGGTAGTCGCGGATCGCCGTGCCGTGCCGCCCCTCCTCGGCGGTCCACCGGTGCACCCAGGTCCCCCAGGCGCCGTCCCGCCCGAACAGCGTCGCGATCTCGTGGTGGTACGAGGGCAGGTTGTCCTCGGTGAGCAGGTTGACGATCAGCGCGGTCCGGGCCACCTCGGGCAGCGTCGAGTCCTCGGGAGACCACGCCTCGCCGCCGAGCGGGCCGGCGAAGGTCCGCCCCTCGCTCCACGGCACGTACTCGTGGGGGAACCACTCCTTGGCCAGCGAGAGGTGCCGGTCGAGGTTCTTCTCGACCACGGGTTCGAGTTCGAGGAGCAGGGCGGTCTGGCTGAGCACGGTCACGGCGATCTCCCTACGGTGGCGTAACTTACGCCACCGTAGGTCCAATCGTCGTCAGGCGCCAGCGGCGGCCGGTCCGACCAGCGGCTTCAGGTCGGCCCGGGGCGGGGTCCACTCCCCCGCCGCGGCGGCCACCTGCTCGCCCGAGCGGATGTCCTTCACCTCGTCGCCCTCGGCCCCGGGGAACCAGACGTACGGGATGCCGCGCCGCTCGGCGTACCGGATCTGCTTGCCGAACTTGGCCGCGCTCGGCGACACCTCGGTCGGGATGCCCCGGGAGCGCAGCGCCTCGGCGACCTTGTTGCTGGCCGCCCGCTCCTCCTCGGCGGTCACCGCGACCAGCACGCAGGTCGGCACGTCCCGGGAGATCGACAGCGCGCCGGCGCCGAAGAGCAGGCCGAGCAGCCGGGTCACCCCGATCGAGATGCCCACCCCCGGGAAGCGGGTGTTGCCGGAGCTGGCCAGGTTGTCGTAGCGGCCGCCGGAGCAGACCGAGCCGAACCGCTCGTAGCCGATCATCTGCGTCTCGTAGACGGTGCCGGTGTAGTAGTCCAGGCCGCGGGCGATCCGCAGGTCGGCGACGCAGAGGCCGGGCGAGTGCGCGGCGGCGGTCTCCACCACCGCGGTCAGCTCCGCGATGCCCTCGTCGAGCAGCGGGTCGGTCACCCCGAGGGCGCGGACCGCGTCGGCGAACGAGGCGTCCGGCGCGGAGATCTCAGCGAGGGCCAGGCACGCCTTGGCCTGCGCCTCGCTCGCCCCGGCGGTCTCCGCCAGCAGCTCGGCGACCCGCGCCGGACCGATCTTGTCCAGCTTGTCGACCGCGCGCAGCGCCGCCTCCGGGTCGGTCAGCCCGACGCCCCGGTAGAAGCCCTCGCAGATCTTGCGGTTGTTGACCTGGATCCGCACCGGCGGGATCGGCAGCGAGCGCAGCGCGTCGCCGATCACCAGCGGCATCTCGGCCTCGTAGTGCGCCGGCAGGGTGTCCCGGTCGACGATGTCGATGTCGGCCTGGAGGAACTCCCGGTAGCGCCCCTCCTGCGGGCGCTCGCCCCGCCACACCTTCTGGATCTGGTAGCGCCGGAACGGGAACTGGAGCTTGCCGGCGTTCTCCAGCACGTAGCGGGCGAACGGCACGGTCAGGTCGAAGTGCAGGCCGAGCGCGTCGTCGCCGGCCGGGCCGTCGGTGTCGGCCTGGAGCCGGCGCAGCACGTAGACCTCCTTTGCGGTATCCCCCTTCCGCAGCAACTGATCGAGCGGCTCGACCGAACGGGTCTCCAGCGGCGCGAAGCCATACAGCTCGAAGGTGGCGCGGATCCGATCCAGCACGAACTGCTCGATCATGCGCTGCGGCGGGTTCCACTCGGGAAATCCGGAAATGGGCGTGGGCTTGCTCATGGCGTACTCCTCGGGCGCCGCGCGGACAGGTCTTGGTCGCGGCGTCAGAGGCCGCGGGTGGGCGCGGCCGGGCGCGCGCCGCCGGTCCCCGACACCTCGACGAGGTACGGGTTGGTCGCGCGCTCGCGGCCGATGGTGGTCTGCGGGCCGTGGCCGGGCAGGACGACGGTGTCGTCGGCCAGCGGGAGAACCTTCTCCCGGAGGCTGGCCAGCATGCGGGGCATGCTGCCGCCCGGCAGGTCGGTGCGGCCGATCGAGCCGGCGAAGAGCACGTCACCGGAGAGGCAGATCTGCTCGGCCTCCCAGGGCGAGCCGGCGCCGGGCATCCGGAACAGCACCGACCCGCCGGTATGGCCGGGGGCGTGGTCGACGGTGATCTCCAACCCGGCCAGCGACAGGGTCGCGCCGTCGGTCAGCTCCGCGACGTCCTCCGGCTCGGCGTACGGCAGCCGCCCGCCGAACAGCTGGGTGAGGTCCATCGAGAGCGCCTTGGCCGGGTCGGCCAGCAGCTCCCGGTCCTCCGGGTGGACGTACGCGGGGATGCCCCGCGCGCCGCAGACCGGGGCCACCGAGAAGGTGTGGTCGAGGTGGCCGTGGGTGAGCAGCACGGCGGCCGGGTGCAGGCGGTGCTCGGCGAGCACGGCGTCGAGCCGGTCGAGCACCCCGATGCCGGGGTCGACCACCACGCACTGCTCCCCCGGCGCGGTCGCCACCACGTAGCAGTTGGTGCCGAAGGCGTCCGCGGGAAAGCCGGCCACGAGCACGTTCCGCTCCCCTTCCGTCCGGTCGTCGTCCCTGTCAGCAGCCTAACCGCACGGGCGACCGGGTTTCGCCGACCACCGGCCCCAGTCGCCCCACCGGGCACAGTGACAACGCCCGATAAACCGAGGCCGGACCTCGTACACCACTTTCCCAGCCGGTACCCGTACACTCTGGCGGGCGTGTGGCGTGGCGCACCCCCGCGGCAGACGGGTGGCAGCGCCCGGCGCCGGCGAGGACCAGGGTAGAGGAAGGGGAGCACGGGTGGCTTCCAGCAGGGACCGGCAGCGCAAACTGGCGCGCGCCAAGCTCGACCGGCAGCTCGCCCGGCGGGCCGCGGCCGCCAAGCGCCGCCGGCAGATCCAGGCCGGCGTCGGCGCCGCCGTGGTGCTCGCGCTGATCGTGGCCGGTTCGGCCTGGGCGCTCGGCGCCTTCGACTCCGAGCCGGAGAAGCAGGCCGCCGAGGACGTCTGCCTCTGGACCCCGCAGGACGCCACGGCCAACACCAACCTCAAGGAGGTCGGCACCCCGGCCACCACGGGCCTGCCCACCGCAGGCACCCGGACGATGACGGTCACCACCAACCAGGGCGGCCCGATCACCGCCGACCTGGACCTGGCCGCCGCCCCGTGCGGCGCGGCCAGCATCTCGTTCCTGGCCGGCAAGTCGTTCTACGACAACACCAAGTGCCACGAGATCACCACCGAGGGCGCGCTGCGCTGCGGCGACCCGAGCGGTAGCGGCATCGGCGGCCCGACCTACTCGTTCTACGACGAGAACGTCCCCACCGCGCCGGAGGCCAGCCCGTCCGCCTCGCCCGCGGCGGCACAGCCCCCGGCGTACCCGAAGGGCACGGTTGCCATGATCGGCAACCCGCCGGGCAGCAACGGCAGCCAGTTCCTGATCTTCTTCAAGGACTTCAACCCGGCCAAGCCGGCGTACACCGTCGTCGGCAAGGTCACCGGCGGCCTCGACGTGGTGGAGAAGATCGGCGCCCTGCCGACCGTGGACAATGGGAGCGGGGCCAAGGTCAAGCCGAAGACGGACGTGGTGATCCAGAGCCTCACCGTCGGCGAGCCGAACGCCGCGCCGGCCGCCACGAGCGCGCCGGCGGCGAGCCCCAGCGCCGGCTGACCCGGCCGCCCCACCCTGATCAACGGCGAGCCCCGCCACAACCCGAGAAGCATGTGAGGAGTGACCGTGACGTCCACGAGAGAGCGGCAGCGCGCGGCGGCGCGGGCCCGCCTCGAGCGGGAGATGGCCGAGCGCGCCGCCAAGGCCCGCAAGCGCCGGCAGACCCAGGCCATCGTCGGCGCCGCGGCCGTGCTGGTGCTCGTGGTGGCGGGCACCGTCTGGCTCGCCACCTCGCTCGGCGGTGACGACAAGAAGCAGAACACCGCCGGCACCGCGGGCAACGCGCAGTGCGCGTTCACCGAGGTCCCCGCGGAGGGGCGGCCGAAGCAGATCAAGGACGTCGGGCTGCCCCCGACCCAGCAGGCCAACAAGGGCACCCAGACGATGACGATCGACACCAACCTGGGCCCGGTCACCGCCAAGATCGACCGGAGCCTGGTGCCCTGCACCGCCGGCAGCTTCACCCACCTGGCCAGCAAGGGCTTCTTCGACAACACCAAGTGTCACCGGCTCGTCACCCAGGGCATCCAGGTGCTCCAGTGCGGCGACCCGAGCGCGACCGGCAAGGGCTGGCGCGACACCGACGGCACCGGCGGCCCGAGCTACAACCTGGCCGAGGAGAACCTGCCCACCAACAAGCGGCCCCCCTACCCGGAGGGCGTCATCGCGATGGCCAACTCCGGCCAGCCGGGCAGCACCGGCAGCCAGTTCTTCATCGTCTACGGCGACTCCCAGCTCGACCCGAACTACACGGTGCTGGGCACCATCACCGGCGGCATGGACCTGGTCAAGCAGGTCGCCGCGGCCGGTGACGACGGCGCCTTCGCCCAGCAGGCCGGTGGCGGTCACCCGAAGAAGGAGATCGTCATCAACAAGCTGAGCATGAGCGACATCCAGGGCGGCTGACCCGCCCGTACGACGTAAAAGCGCCCGCCGGCTGACCGCCGGCGGGCGCTTTTTCCGTGCTCAGGCGCCCGAGGTGACCCGGTAGGCGTCGAAGACGCCGTCGACCTTGCGGACCGCGGCCAGCAGGTGCCCCAGGTGCTTGGGGTCGGCCATCTCGAAGCTGAACCGGCTCACCGCCACCCGGTCCCGGGTCGTGGTGACGGTCGCGGAGAGGATGTTGACCCGCTCGTCGGAGAGCACCCGCGTGACGTCGGCCAGCAGCTTGTGCCGGTCGAGGGCCTCCACCTGGATGGCCACCAGGAAGGTCGAGGCGGAGGTGAGCTTCCAGCTCACCTCGACCACCCGCTCGCTCTGGGCGCGCAGGTCCTCGGCGTTGGCGCAGTCGTCCCGGTGCACGCTCACCCCGCCGGAGCGGGTCACGAAGCCGAAGACCGCGTCCGGCGGCACCGGCGTGCAGCAGCGCGCCAGCTTGATCCAGACGTCGCTGACGCCCCGGACGACGACGCCCGGGTCGCTGCTGCTCTGGCGGCTGCGCGGCGGCCGGGTGGCGACGGCGGTCTCGGCGATGTCCTCCGCCGCGCCCTCCTCGCCGCCGTAGGCGGCCATCAGCTTCTGCACCACCGACTGGGCGGAGACCTGGCTGTCGCCGACCGCCGCGTAGAGCGAGGCCACGTCGGCCAGGTGCAGGTCCCGGGCGATCGCCATCAGCGCGTCCGAGGTGAGCATCCGCTGCAACGGCATGCCCTGCTTGCGCATCGCCTTGACGATCGAGTCCTTGCCGGCCTCGATCGCCTCCTCGCGCCGCTCCTTGTTGAAGTACTGGCGGATCTTGGTGCGGGCGCGCGGGCTCTTGACGAAGCCGAGCCAGTCCTGCGTCGGGCCGGCCGTGTCGGACTTCGAGGTGAAGATCTCGATCACGTCGCCGTTGGAGAGCGTCGACTCCAGCGGCACCAGCTTGCCGTTGACCCGGGCGCCGATGCACTTGTGCCCGACCTCGGTGTGCACCGCGTACGCGAAGTCCACCGGCGTCGACCCGGTAGGCAGCGGGATGACGTCACCCTTCGGGGTGAAGACGTACACCTCCTGGCTGGACAGGTCGAACCGGAGCGCGTCGAGGAACTCACTCGGGTCGGCCGCCTCGCGCTGCCAGTCCAGCAGCTGGCGCAGCCAGGTCATCTCGTCGATGTGCGCCGGCGGGCCCACCACCGGGGTGCCCTTGTGCTCCTTGTACTTCCAGTGCGCGGCGATGCCGAACTCCGCGGTGCGGTGCATCGCATAGGTGCGGATCTGCATCTCCACCGGCTTGCCGGTGGGCCCGATGACCGTCGTGTGCAACGACTGGTACATGTTGAACTTGGGCATGGCGATGTAGTCCTTGAACCGGCCCGGCACCGGCTGCCAGTTGGCGTGGATGACGCCCAGCGCCGCGTAGCAGTCGCGCACCGTGTCGACCAGGATCCGCACCCCGACCAGGTCGTAGATGTCGTTGAAGTCGCGCCCCCGCACGATCATCTTCTGGTAGATCGAGTAGAGGTGCTTCGGCCGGCCGGTAGTCTCCGCCTTGATCTTGGCGGACTTGAGGTCGGTGGAGACCTTCTGGGTCACCTGGCGCAGCAGCGCCTCGCGCTGCGGCTGGTGCTCGCCGATGAGCCGGTTGATCTCCTCGAACCGCTTCGGGAACAGGGTGCCGAAGGCGAGGTCCTCCAGCTCCCACTTGATGGTGTTCATACCGAGGCGGTGGGCCAGCGGGGCGAGGATCTCCAGCGTCTCTTTGGCCTTCTGCTCCTGCTTGGGGCGGGGCAGGAAGGTCAGGGTCCGCATGTTGTGCAGCCGGTCGGCCAGCTTGATCACCAGCACCCGCGGGTCCTTGGCCATGGCCACGACCATCTTGCGGATCGTCTCCGCCTTGGCCGCGTCGCCCAGCTTGACCTTGTCGAGCTTGGTGACGCCGTCGACCAGCAGGGCCACCTCACCGCCGAAGTCGGCGCGCATCTGGTCGAGGGTGTACTCCGTGTCCTCGATGGTGTCGTGCAGCAGCGCCGCGACCAGCGTGGTGGTGTCCATGCCCAGGTTGGCCAGGATGGTCGCCACCGCCAGCGGGTGGGTGATGTAGGGGTCGCCGGACTTGCGGTACTGACCCGAGTGCCAGCGCGCGGCCGTGTCGAAGGCGCGCTGGAGCAGCCGGGCGTCGGCCTTGGGGTGGTTCTCGCGGTGGGTGGCGATCAGCGGCTCCAGCACCTCGCTGACCTGCGAGGTCTGCCAGGGCGCGTTGAACCGGGCCAGCCGGGCGCGCACCCTGCGGCCGGTCGGCGCGTTGGAAAGGGCGAAGCCGCCGCCGGGCGAGGGGTCCGCCGCGCCGTCGGTCGGGAACGGCACCACGACCGCCCCGCCGTCCGCCTTCCCGTCGGGCCCGGTCAGCGGTGCCGGCGGGTTGCCGCTCCGCTCGGTCACCGAGCCGTCCGCGTCGCCTGTCGGGTGCACCGTGCCCTCCACCGGAGGGACGACATCGTGGGACACCGGCCTCCTCACCGCTCGCCGGGATGCGCCGGCCGTCCGGCCGACGTCCTGTCCAACCGGCCGAGGGGCCGGAGTTGTTCCGCGCCGGTCACCGGAGGCCTCGCGGCCCCGGCGGCCCCGCGCCGCCGGGCGGTCACCCACCCGGTCAACCCGCCGGGCGGTCTCCCACCCGGTCAAGCCGCCGGGCGGTCACCCACCCGGTCAAGCAAAGGGCAATGCTACCCGTACGCAGGGTACGCCGCCGCTCCGCCGGACGGACCGCGCCGGGTCGGCCCGACGGGCCGAGGGCTCAAACGGTCAGCAGGGCATGGACCGGACGCGGGGCGAGCCGCTCCCGCCCCTTGAGGAAGCCCAACTCCATCAGGACCGTGAAGCCGGCCACCGTGCCGCCGGCCCGCTCCACCAGGTCGAGGGTGGCCTCGGCGGTGCCGCCGGTGGCGAGCACGTCGTCCAGGACGAGGACCCGGTGGCCGGCCGTGAAGGCGTCCTGGTGCACCTCCAGGGTGGCCTCGCCGTACTCCAGGGCGTAGGAGGCCGAGTGGGTGGCCCGGGGCAGCTTGCCGGCCTTGCGCACCGGCACCACGCCCACCCCCGTGGCGTACGCGACCGCGGCGGCCAGCACGAACCCGCGTGCCTCGATGCCGACCACCGCGTCGAACGAGTCCCGCCCGTGGTACGCGATGATCCCGTCGATCACCTCGCGGAAGGCCGCGCCGTCGGCGAAGAGCGGCATCAGGTCCTTGAACATGACCCCGGGCTTCGGGAAGTCCGGCACGTCCAGCACCCGGCTGGCGACCAGTCGGGCGACCTCCGGGCCGCTGTCTCCCCGTACCCCGGTGGTGTGGGTCTCCGTCACGGTACGTCCCATGTCCTCTCGAACGACGGCGGCGTCCGTCATGCCGCTTTCACAGCATGACGGACGCCGTCCGGTCGATCCCTACCGGGTGAGTGGGTCAGCGGCGCTTCGCGCCACCGGGCCGGTTGCCCCCGCCGCCGGCGGGACGCCCGCCCCGGGCGCCGCTGGGGCGCTTGCCGGCCGGCCGGGCGCCGACCTTCGGGGCGGCGCCGGCCAGGGCGGCCGCCTCGGGGTCGATGGCCTCGTCGGCCGTCGCGGCGCGCGGCGCGCCCTTCGGGGCGACCTCGCCCCGGGCGATGGCGCCCCGGCGGGCCAGCACCCGCTTGTTGTGCGCGCTGATCCGCGGGTCCTGGTTCTTGAGCAGCACCAGCAGCGGGGTGGCCAGCAGGATCGAGGTCAGGAACGCCACCGCCATACCGACGAAGAGCACCAGACCCAGGTCCTTCAGGGTGCCCGCGCCCAGCAGGCCGGCACCGATGAAGAGCAGGCCGCCGACCGGGAGCAGGGCGACCACCGAGGTGTTCAGCGACCGCATGAGGCTCTGGTTCAGCGCCAGGTTGGACGCCTCGCCGTAGGTCAGGTTGTTGTTCGCGGTGATGCCGCGGGTGTTCTCCTGGACCTTGTCGAAGACCACCACCACGTCGTAGAGCGCGAAGCCCAGGATCGTGAGGAAGCCGATGATCGTCGACGGGGTGACCTCGAAGCCGACGAGCGAGTAGATGCCGGCCGTGAGCACCAGGTTCGTGAAGAGCGAGGCGATCGCGGCGGCCGCCATCCGCCACTCGAAGCGGAGGATGAGGTAGATCGCCACCACCGCGACGAAGATCAGCAGACCGAGCAGGGCGCGGGACGTGACCTGGCTGCCCCACGCCTCGGAGACCTGGCTGCCGCTGATCTGGTCGGCCTGGATGCCGAACGACTGCGCCATCTCGGTCTTGACCTCGTTGGCCTGCTCCGCGGTGAGCTGCCCGGTGCGCAGCTCGTAGTACTCGCCGCTGGTGCTGCCGACCTTCTGCGCGGTGACCACCTCGGCGCCGCCGCCCTTGGCGGCGAGCGCGGCGTCGACCTTCGCCTCGGCCTGCTCCAGGGTGCCGACGCTGGCGGGCACCTGGAAGGAGTTGCCGCCGGCGAACTCGATGCCGAGGCTGAAGCCGCGGACCGCGAAGCTGAGCACGGCGATCAGCACCAGCACACCGGCGACGGTGAACCACAGCTTGCGCCGGCCGACGATGTTGAGATCGGCCTCGCCCCGGTAGAGCCGGGACGCCAGACCAGTCTTAGCCATCTCAGGCCTCCTTGACGCGCGGGTTGCGGGCGGTGCCCGACTCGGCCGACCGGGCCGGCAGGGCCCGGCCGAGACCGCTGACCCGCGGGGACAGGAACGCCCGGGTCCGGGCGAACATCGTCATGATCGGGTGACGGAAGAGGAACACGACGACCAGGTCGAGGACCGTCGCCAGGCCGAGCGCGAAGGCGAAGCCCTTCACCGCGCCGACCGAGACGATGTAGAGCACCACGGCCGACATCAGGGTGATGGCGTTCGCCGAGATGATCGTCCGGCGAGCCCGGATCCACGCCCGCGGCACCGCGCTGCGTGGGCTGCGTCCCTCCCGGATCTCGTCCTTGAGCCGCTCGAAGTAGATGACGAACGAGTCCGCCGCCACGCCGAGCGAGACGATCATGCCGGCGATGCCGGCGAGGGTGAGGGTGAACCCGATCGACCGGCCGAGCACCACCAGCGCGCCGAAGACCAGCAGCGCCGAGAGCACCAGGCTCAGGAAGATGACCGAGCCGAGCAGCCGGTAGTAGAAGAACGAGTAGATGATGACCAGCAGCATGCCGATGCCGGCCGCGAGCAGGCCCGCCTTGAGGTGGCTGTCGCCCAGCGTCGCGGTGACGTTCTGCTGCTCCTGCGGCTCGAAGGTCACCGGCAGCGCGCCGTAGCGGAGCTGGCTGGCCAGAGCGTTCGCGCTCTTGTTGTCGAAGCTGCCGGTGATCTGCGAGTCACCGGTCAGCACGCCCTGGATCTCCGGGGACGAGACGATCTCGTTGTCCAGCACCACGGCGACCCGGCACTTGCCGTCCTGGCCGAGCGCGGTCTGGTCGCAGGCCTGGCCCTCGTTGTTGAACGCCTCGCGGGTGAGGGCCGTCCACTTCTCCTGGCCCTTGCCGGTGAAGTTCAGGCTGACCACCCAGGAGCTGGTCTGGTCGAGCACGGCGTTGGCGTCGTCGACGTCGGTGCCGAGCACCTTGGCCTTGTCCAGCAGGTACTTGGCGCCGGCCTCGCAGGCCACCGCCTGCTGGTTCTCGTCCTTGATCGACGCGGCCGGCCGGTTGTCGAGCTGGGCGCAGGTGATGGTCGGGACGTTGAACTGCATCCCGACCGGCAGCACCGCGATCTCCTGCGAAGAGAGCGTGCCGAACGGCTTGAGCTTGTCGGCCAGCGACGGGTCGGCCGTGAGGTCGGCCGGCGCCTGGAGACCCGAGGCGGCGGCCCAGGCGGCCGCCCCCACCTTCTGCTCGATGGCCTTGCGCTGCTGCTCGATGCTCTGCGGCACCGGCTCGGCGCTGGCGCTCGGGCTCGGCGCGGCGGCGCTGGGCGTGGCCGACGGGGTCGGCGCGGCGGCGCTGGCGCTCGGCGTCGGGGCCATGCCGCCCTGCCCGCCGGCGCTCGGCGACGCGGTGGCCTTGGGCGC